>PFSX01000003.1 GCA_002789275.1 Candidatus Huberarchaeum crystalense
TTCCTTTTTTTATAATTTTCTTATAAGATTTGTTTGAATAAATTAGAACAACATATAGTGAATCTAATTTGTCTTGTTTAGACCAACGCTCAATAGCCTTTTTAAACTTTCCACTAAATACTATATGGTTGTAAAGAAAAAAGCTAAAAAAACACCAAAAGTTGCGAAATCAAGAGCAAAGGGTGATGTTAAGGATGTTGTTGATTTTCCTATATTTATACAAAATCCAGAAGTTAGCAAGTCAGAAGTTAAAGATAATATTTCTATTAGAGATATTTTAAAAGCACCTTTTACAAAAGAAAACAGAAAACAATTGCTTGTTGTTATTTGGGGTGTTTTTTTGTTTTCTTTTAGTGTTTTGCTTGTTTTATATTTATCTGTATTGATTAAAGGATGGAGCGATGATGGACTTTTTTTAATGTTGTGGGGTATTTTGTTTATTGTTGTGTATATTTTTGTTTATATAATTATTTTAGGGTATGCTGGACGCTGGCTAAAAAACATACTTAACAAAAATCTTGACTTACCTTCTTGGGAAAATAAAAAGGGTTTAATTAAAGTTGGCTTTGGAATATTTATTGTTTACTTAGCATATTATTTGCCTTTTTATATTGTTTATTTTATATTTATGCTTGCTTTGGGGATAAAGAGTAGCGCATTTATAGTTATTGACACTATTATGATACCTTTGTTATTTGTTGCTTTATTACCTTTTATTATGATTGCAATTATTCGGTTTATTTATAAAGAGCAAATTAAAGATGCTTTTAAATTAAAAGAAGTGTTGGTTGAGTTTAGAAGCAAATCTTTGGATTATATTGTGGCATGTATTTTGTGTTTTGTTGTAATATGTATTGTAGTAGTGGCTTTAATTTTTTTGGTAGTATTGACAAGTTTGTTTGTGAGATATATGGCTTTGATTCCAATACTTGTTGTTAATACACTTCTTGGATCAATTTTAAATGTTATAATGTTAGGTTTATTTTTTTATATAGAGTGTGTATTTTCCGTTTATTTATACTTAATAATTTTTGGTTTATTTGGAAGAGTTTATGCCCAGAGCCAAAGCAATAAATAAAACATATTTATGAGTGGATATGATTGATGATAAATTGACTGGTTTTAACTATATGTAGTATATTAACTAATTTTTAATATTTGTTTCTTTAATAAAGGTTTGCTTTTATTTTTTATGTTAGCTTGTTTAATTTTACAAATGTCAAAGCAAAGAAATTATTTTTAACTTAATATTATCCTGTTTTTTGCTCTAAAATAATTTAAGATGACTTTTATCAAAAATTTTGAATATGTGCTTGGTAGAGATAAGAAAGAAATAAATAAATTTGGAAAAATTGGTTGTGGGTATTTAGGTAAGACGATTGTGCAGATGGGCGCGACATTTTCTTTGACTAACAATATTTATATGGATTTGGCAAAACCACATATTGTTTTGGTTTGTGGAAAGCGTGGAACAGGAAAATCATATACTCTATCTGTCATCGCAGAAGAAATTACTTTGTTTTCTAAGCAAATAGGAAAAAATATTGCAGGAGTAATGTTTGACACTATGGGGATTTTTTGGAGTATGCTATATCCAAATTATCAAGATGCAGATCTTGTCAAAAGTTCGGGGTTGCAGCCACAAGGAGTGCCTGTTAATATCTTTATAAACGAGAAATCTATTGAAAAATACAATAGCTTAGGTATTAAATATAAAGGACTTATAAAACTTGCAGTAGGCGAGCTTAGTGTAGTTGATTGGGCATTAATTTTTAGGTTAGATATAAATTCAGAAGAAGGTATTTTACTTCAAAAGGTTTTAGCAAATATTATTGACAAAAAAAAGGAATTTGATTTAGATAATATTATTGCAGCTATTGAAAAAACAAAAGCAAATGAAAAGGCAAAACTATTATTAGCAAACTTATTTGAAGGAGCAAAGGGGTGGGGGCTGTTTGATAGCAAAGGCACGCCGATTGATCAAATAGTTTTGCCTGGAGAAGTGGCTATTGTTGATGTTAGCACATTTGAGTTTTTATATGGTTGGAGTGTGCGCGCTTTGGTTATTGGATTAATCTTACGAAAAATTTTTGATGCGAGAGTAACTGCGCGCAAAATCGACGAAAGTGAGCAAATGAGTCATTATATTCCAAATGTAAAGCCGCCGACAATGGAAAAGTTCAAATATTTGCCTCAGGTTGTGGCTCTGATTGATGAAGTGCACGAATTTATTGCTTCTGATACTGAAACACCTGCAACAAAACCGCTTTTGCAATGGATTAGAGAAGGAAGGCAGCCAGGTTTAACTTTAATTATGGCTACACAAGAGCCAGGAATTTTGTCACCAACAGTACTATCACAGGTTGATATTGTTATCTCGCATCTTTTGACATCTAAAAAAGACATTGAAGCATTGCGCAGTGTTGCACAAACATATATGCATTATGACATTGCAGAATATTTTTCAACACTGCCAAGAGTAAAAGGTGTTTGCTTGATTCTTGATGATAACTCTGAAAAGCTTTACACGCTTCGCGTCAGACCAAAATTAAGCTGGCACGCAGGAGCATCACCAAATATTTTAGATAAAGAAATAAATAAAGATAAATTTATATATAAATAAAATGCTGTTTAGTGAATGTAAATAAATATGTTCTATTTTTATATTTATAATTTATTCTAATCACTTCAAATCTATTGTTAGAATTTTTATATTTATAATTTATTCTAATCACTTCAAATCTATTGTTAGAATTTAGATTTATTATTTTTAGCAAGGGTGTTTTATTTAATTTATCGCGCGCTTTTGCAAACCAAGTATTTGGTTAAATATATATTTGCAAAATCACAAAAATTTTATGACTAAAATTCGAAGTTTTTTCATCAAAACATATGGTTGCAGCCACAATATTTCTGATTCTGAGCGAATGGTTTCTTTGTTTTTGAACGCTGGCTATAACCATGCTAATTCTGAAAAATCAGCAGACCTACTTATTGTCAATACTTGTGTTGTAAAAATACCAACAGAGCAGAAGATTTTGAGTTATTTGCGCGAAATTGAAAAACTTAAAAAGCCAATAATTGTCGCTGGATGCATGCCCCAAAGCAATAGAGAAAAAGTTAGCAAGGAGTTGAAAAATTTTTCAATGATTGGAACAAATACTATTAATAAAATAGTTGAAGTTGCTGAAAAAGCATTGGTTGGCAAAAGGGTTGTTGTTATTAGCAATGAAAAAGAAGCATACAAATCAGCAGATTTTCAAAATAATCCTTTTGTTAAAATAATTCCGATTAGTTCTGGTTGTTATGAATCTTGCACATATTGTAAAACAAAGTTTAGCCGCGCACACTTAAAATCGCGCAAAATTAAAGATATTGTATCTGAAATCAAACAATTTTTAAAAAAAGGCATTTACGAATTTTGGCTTACATCAGAAGATTGCGGCGCTTATGGCCAAGACCTTAGGGTTAATATTTTGGATTTATTAAAGTGTGTTGAAAAAATAAAAGGGAATTTTAAAGTAAGATTAGGAATGGCAAATCCTAAGCATATTTACTTGTTGCGCGCTCAAATTGCTGACTTTTTCAGCCATACTCAAAAATTTTACAAATTTCTTCACATTCCAGTGCAATCTGGAAACAACAATATTTTAAAAGCAATGAACCGAAAATATTCTGTTGGAGAATTTAGTGAATTGATAAAAATTTTGCGGCTAAAAAATCCAGATTTAACACTCTCTACTGATATTATTTGCGGTTTTCCAGGCGAGACAAATGAGCAATTTTTGGATTCTATTAACCTAGTTAAAGACCTATTATTTGATGTTTTGAATATTTCGAGATTTTGGCCTATGCAAGGAACATTAGCTGCAAAAATGCCAAACCAAATCAATGATATTATAAAAGCAAAACATTCAAAACTAGCGCGCACTTCATTTGAAAAATTCGCTTTGATTAGAAATAAAATTTGGAAAAATTGGACTGGCAAGATTTTTGTTGATGAAAAAAAAGCCAGATGTGTTTTTGTTGGAAGAAACTATGCATATAAACCAATTGTTGTTTATAGTAAGAAAAATCTGCTTGGAAAAACCATAAATGTAAAAATTAGTGAAATTAATCCTTTGTTTTTAAAAGCCCAAATTCTCAATTAAAAATTATTGGTGAAATTAAATCCCTTGTTTTTAAAAGCCCAAATTCTCAATTAAAAATTATTGGT
>PFSX01000057.1:0-4171 GCA_002789275.1 Candidatus Huberarchaeum crystalense
ATTACAAGTATGTTTTAAATTATTTGTTATATTTTGTTCTTCATTATCTTCATTACAAGCGCACTTTGTTGCAATTTTTAATAGATCTTTTGTGTGCGCGCCACCTATTATTTTAAGGTCAGCAACAATATTGTTTATATTACCCTTATTTGTTGTTTCTTCTATTAATTTTTTTTCTTTTGCTGCTCTGAGATTTATACCATTTGCCAAATCTTTTTCATCATCATCTAAAAAACAAAGTGCTTTAACACTATCTGTTGCTAAATCATAAACATAAGCCCAACCCGGATTTGGAGTTAATCCTATTCTCTCTTCATAATCAGTCATCCCCTCAAAACAACCAGGATTAATAATATGTACTCCTCTATAATTCATATATCCACAAGAATGAACATGCCCGAATGCAAAAATATCTGGGATTTTGTCTATGACAAGAAAATCTTCTAATTCGGGAGACAAAACCCCTCTCGCCTCTCCATAAATAGGGTATAGGTGGCGCGCTTGTAGCAAATATTTTCCTATTTTTTGAGGCTCAGAAACAAGCATGCTCTTAAAATCAGAATTTATTTCAGCAAGTACAGATGTGCTTACCCCATGATCAAGCAGAACATTCACACCAAAAACAGAAACCAAACAAGGGCTTGATGTCATAATAACATTTTTTAAATCATAAAGTGAGGTAGCAAAAGACTTCATAATTGCTGGTTGTGGGGTAGGTAATCGCTGAGCGTCGTGGTTTCCAGGAATTATAATTATTTTGATGGTTTTTGGAATTTTAGAAAAATAGCGCGCAACTTCATCGTATTGCTTTTTTAAATCTTGAATATGTAAGTCGTTTTGCTGTTCTTTATAGATATTTATTCCTGAAACTAAATCACCGCCCACAAAAATTACTGTAATTTTTGAGGCATCAACACCTAAAGTTCCACCATAATACCCACACACCCAGTCAACAAAATGCTGAAATGATTTTTTTAAAAAATTTTTGCTTCCAATATGCAAATCAGAGATAAAAACAAAAGACACATCTGGTTTTTCGGTTCGTTGTTTGTAGCTGTTTTGTAAAGGAATGTCAGGTAATATTATATCATCGCAAAAAAATACATTTCTTCCTCCTAAAACACCTGTAAATGCAAGCACCATATCAGCAAATATTTTTTTTGATTTTTCAAAAGCATTTATGTTGTTTGCAGGAACTACAATACTAATTTTTCCTGTAAGATCTTCAACAGTGATGCGATAGCTATTAGGTAGTTTTCTAATATCATAAACTATTCCAATAATAGTTAAAGGTTGGTTTTGCACTAAATTATAAATTGAGCAAATAGGTTTATCAAATACATGCTCTCTTTTAAAAATAGCACTGAGTTTTTGGTAGCGGCTTTTAAAATAAGATGTAAATGTTGAAGCTGTTCGCGCATAACCTGTTTTTGAAAATTCTTGTATAACTTTAATATCTTGGGTTGTGTCTATTTTAAAAATGTTAGAAAATATATTTGTTGTTGGCGCGCAAGTTTGTGGCGCGGGCGCAGGTTGTTGTTGATGTTGTTGTTTTGACTCTGTTGTTTGGTGTGTAGCAAGGGTGGTTTTTGTTATTGTTGTTGTTTTTGGTGGGGGGTTTGAGTGGTTAGGGGGGTTGGTTTCGACTGGAGTGTGGTAGGGGGGGTTAGAAGGTATAAAAATAAGTTCACCTTGTTTTGCTTTTGTTTTTTGTTCATCAGAAATATTATTAGGTATAAAATTTAAGTTAGGCATATTTTTTTTAAACAACAAATGGTTTTGTATTTATTTGAATTTTATATTTTTTGTATTTATTTAAAATTAAACTAAAACAATTAAATATAATTAAACAATAAATAATAAATATTAATAATAAATATTTAAATAAAACATCTTTAAAATAATTATAATTATTATTTAAATATAACGCCTTTAAAATAAATATATATATTTAAATATTATTTATATATTTATATAAATATATATAAAACAAATATAATTAATTTAATTATTATTATCTAAATATAACACCTCTAAGATAAGTAGTAATTTGGTCTCTTATTTGTTTTGGATAATTTATAGATAATTCACGCGTTCTTCCATATCTACCATAAGAAGCAATATTTGTTGAAATAAGCCCCAACATGTCTAACTCAACAACAAAGTCTGTGACGCGGCGAGAAGTTAAAGGTTTTTGTTTTGTTGTTTTGCAAAGTTGTTCGTATTGTTCATATACTTTTCCTGTTGTAGTTGTTTTTGTTTTTATTGTATTTTGCAAAACAGAATATAATATAATTTTAGAGTGTAGGGGCTGGCTATATATCATTTCTAACATTATATTTTCTTCTAATTTTTTTTCAGCTTCTTCAACTAACTCTAAAGATAATTTATTAAGATTATTTCTTTCAGCTAATTCCCCAACAACACGTAATAAATTTATTGCCCTTCGCATATCTCCATTTTGCTGAGCAATAATACCTGCAACTTTTTCTAAAACACCTTCAGAAACAACACTCTTTTCAAAAGCATTATCAGACCTTTGCTTTAAAATATCTAAAAGTTCTTCTGCATTATATGGAGGAAAAATAAATTCTTCTTGGTTAAGCGCGCTTTTTATACGCGGATCTAAAAGTTCTATAAAATTAATATTATTTGAAATTCCTATAAGAGTTAAATTTATATTTTTAAATCTTTTGCGAGCAAGATTATATAAAAAATCATCACTATTTTTACTAACAATATTATCAATTTCATCAAGAACTAAAATTATATTTGCTTTTTGATAATCAACTACCCTAAAAAACTCATCATATATATTTTTTATAGATAGCCCTGCAGGAATTTGCTTTCCAAAATAAGAGCATGTTGTTGATATTAATCTATATTCTGTGTCTGAAACATGTCCTTCTTTACAATTAAGATATATTATTTTTATTTTTTGTTGAAGGTTTTTATTCTCTTGTTTATCTAAAAAATATTTTATTTCTTTTATTATATAATTAATTGTTGTTGTTTTACCTGTTCCTGGTTTTCCATAGATAAAAATATTTGATGTTGGTTCTTCTCTAAAAATAGGGCTAAGTATTTTTGTTATTTCTTCAATTTGTTTTTGGCGATGAAGGATTTGTTCTGGAATATAGTCTAAAGATAATATTTTTTTATTTTTAAATATTTTGCTTTTTTGGTTGACAATAGATTGAAGTATCTCTTGGATGTTTTTTTCAGGCATAATGTTATTAAAGATTGTTATAAATTATTAAATTATTATTATAGATTGTTAGATTATTATAAATAGTCGTAAATTGTTAGTATTATAAATTATTATTAAAAATTATTAATATATTATTATAAATAATTATTGTTATATTTTATTATTATTAAAGATTATTAAATAATTATTAAAGATTATTAAAGATTGTTATTAAAAATTATTAGTTATTATTGTTATAATTTATTATAGATTATTATTAAAAGTTATTATTATTAAATATTATAAATTATTATTAAAAATTACTAAATTAAATATTATAAATTATTATTAATTATTAATAAATATAATATTATATTAAACATATTAAAAAACATGCAAATTTCAAAAGAAAACATTATCTATATTAAAAAAAATATGCAAATTTCAAGACGAAAGCTTTTAGAATATTACTCAAATCCACAAATTATGCGCGCAATATTTACTTTTTCTACAGATAGAGAATTTGTTTCTGCTATTGTAGATTCTAAAGGAAATAGAAAAATGGGTGCGCGCCCTAATTTTTTAAATGAAGAAGGTGATATATATTCTTATATTGCGCGAGGATCAAATGAATTTCACACATCTATTGAGCGTTGGTGTGATGTAATGAATTTAGGAAAAAACAAAACAAAAGAAGAGATGGATAATAATCGTAAGAATTGGGATTTTATAATAGATATTGATGTTGATATTGGTTTTTCTTATGCAAAAATTATTGCAAGTGAAATTGTGCTTTTTTTTGTTGATGAAGGAATACCTAAAAAAGACATATCAATAAAATTTTCAGGTAATAAAGGTTTTCATATTGGTTTAAGGGGAGAAGAGTTTCCAGACTATATTTGTAATTTTGGGGGTGTGTTGGAAAAGCGCGCACAAGCTTTTCCTTTTTTACCTCTTTTTATTTTGTGCTATCTTGAAGAA
>PFSX01000057.1:4196-5748 GCA_002789275.1 Candidatus Huberarchaeum crystalense
TTTGTGCTATCTTGAAGAAAAAGTATCCCAACAACTTAAGCAAAAATATATTGATAATTTCTCATTAGAAAATATATCTGAACAACTTAAGCAAAAATATATTGATAATTTCTCGTTAGAAAATATATCTGAACAACTTAAGCAAAAATATATTGATAGTTCCTCTTTAAAACCAACAAAAGAGTTCTTGCTAAAACCCACAACCACAAATCTCCAGTCGAAACCAACCCCCCTAACCACTCAAACCCCCTACCAAAAACAACAACAAACCAACCTGTTTGTTAATTTAAAGCTGGATTTTCAGGTTTTTTCTTCGCGCCACTTTATTCGTAGCCCTTATAGTTTGCATCCAAAATCAGGCTTTGTTAGTTTGCCTATTCTTCCATCAAAAATTCATTCTTTTAAAAAAGAACAAGCAACTATTGATGCTGTTTTATCATATAGTGGCGACGGTTTATTGGGGTTTTTAGATAAATATTCTGTTGGAAAAGCAAGTAAAATGGTGTCAAATGCTTTTCTTTGGTTTGATAAAAAAAATAAAGAGGAAAAAAAACAAATATTAAATAAAATTAAACAAGAAGAAACCAAATACAATAAGGACTTTACTATAGATTTATTAAAAATAGATGCAGAGAAAAGAAAAAAAGCATATATTGAAGTTGTAAAGCAAGGTAAAGGTTTGGTTTCAACACAATCTTTTTTATTTAATGGTTTGATAAACCCCTTATATTTTCCTCCCACTATTCTTAATATTTTAAAAGGACTAAAAGATGGAAGGAAGCGCGCGCTATTTATTTTAATTAATTTTTTCAGAAGTTTGTCTTATCCTCAAAATATGATTGAAATAGTTGTGGAAAAGTGGAATCTCTGCAACACTTCGCCGCTCCCAAAAGAATATGTTCATCAACAAATATTTTATAATTTTAAGCACAAAAAACCCATTTTACCCCCCTCTTTTTCATCAGAAATTTATAAAGAGATTGGTGTTTATGAAGAAGATGAATTAACAAAAAAAGTAAAAAACCCAATTACATATGTTCTTAATAAACTTAAATATAAAAATAATAGCAAGAAACCAAAGCCACGAGTGTCAAGTTTTTTAAGTTCTTCATATATTGAAGAAAAAGATTTTCCGCAGACAATACAAAATATTTTTAAAGGGGTATTTGTTGAACCAGAGCGCGCTGCTGAAATTCTCATTAATTTTTTTAGGGGGTTAGGAGAAAATGTTAGCTCATTCTATTCTCAAGAGCAAGTTGAACTTATTTTAAAAGAATGGAATCTTCGCAATACCTCTATGGTTTCCGAAGAGGTGCTTGCTCAAAAAATTCACTCTAATTTTATGCGAAAAAAAGCACAGTTAATTCCTCCACTTAATTCAGAGATTTATAAAAAAATGGGGGTCTGTGGGGAAAATGCCCTCACAAAAAAAACAAAAAACCCGATTACCTATGTTAAAAACAAAATAAAAGAAAAAATAAAGGAAGAAAAAATAAAGGAAGAAAAAATAAAGGAAGAAAAAATAAAGGAAGAAAAAATAAAGGAAGAAAAA
>PFSX01000046.1:0-17608 GCA_002789275.1 Candidatus Huberarchaeum crystalense
AATAAAGGAAGAAAAAATAAAGGAAGAAAAAATAAAGGAAGAAAAAATAAAGGAAGAAAAAATAAAATAAAAGAATGAAAGAGATATTATTAGTTATAGCCACGCAGAAAATAAATAATTTATGATAACTTTTAAATATATTAGTGAGGCGCGTAGAAAGGAAAAAACAAATAATGATTTAACAGATTTACCCTCAAATTTTTTTAAAGAACTTGAAGAGTTTTTTAATTTTACAGATGATGAAACTATAAAAAAACAAGCGCAACTTTTAGTTAAAGATTTTATGCAATCTCGGATGATAAAGATTGCCCAGCGCGCAATTTTGTTTGAAAAAGAAGACCTCACAAATCTGCTTGATGAAGAATTTCAACTCTACAGGACCTTAAAAGATATTTTTAATAACAATATCGAGAAAATTTTTTCCTTGAAAAAAGGCAAACACGCGCTTGTTAAATTCAACAAAGATTGTGATGCGTTTCTCGGAAGCGACTTAAAGCCATACGGGCCTTTTAAAAAAGAAGATATTACTACAATTCCAATAGAACAAGCACTCACACTTAAACAACAAAACATTGTTGGTTTTGTGGAAAATTAAATAAATTAGTTTGGTTTATATATCTTTTATCTCACTGCAATCAAAATTATTTAATTTATATATCTTTTATCCCACTACAATCAAAATTATTTAGTTTATATATCTTTTATTAGAGTGAGCAAAGAACACTATATATTAGATAGTCCCTTCCCCCAGATTTGAACCGGGAACATCTCGGTCTACAGCCAAGCGCTCTACCGTTGAGCTAGGAAGGGATAATATTTTTAGATTATTTTTATACTGCTCTTTTTAGTTCAAGAAGATTCACTTTAAGTACAAGCACACATATTTTCCATGTTGCTTGTAGATTGTTTTAACAAACAAGATGTTGATATTAAGTATTTTCCATTTTCACTTTTCATTTCGCCAAGTTGCATAACATTTATTTTGTTTTTGCTTACATATATTGCATAACTGTTATTAAAATCTAACACGTTTGCTTTATTATTTAATATAATTGTTATGTTTGTATCATCACTGCCAACAACACCAAAACTCAAAATATTTAGTTTATCTGTATTTTCATTATTTTTTGTAATTATTTGTTTGTTATTTTTATTATCAGTTTTAGCAGATAATATAATACTAACACTATACAAATCATCTTTTTTGCAAGCGTATTTTTTTAAATTTTGCCAACTCGCACAACTTGGTTTTTGGGCTTTTCCTTTTTGCTTACAATATTTTTCACAAAGTATACCACAAGTTTTAGCCAACTCAATACCATTGCACTGCTCGAATGCTGCCCCCCCACCTGTTGCTGCGCACAACTCAATTTTAGAAATACATTGATAATTTATAACAGCATCGCTAACATGTGGTATTGTTTCCTCTTCATCTTGATATAAAACCCATTTTGTTTTTCCTCCTGCTTGTGTGAAAAACATAAAAGTCAAATATATAATTACTACTAATGCTAAAACACCTATTAATAGTTTAACAATCTTTTCATATTGCATTAATTATTGCCTCCGCATTTTTCAGTGTTGAAAACAAGAGGAACAGGAACTTTTATTTCACAAAATTTACCCGTTTCTGAACCACATTTATCAACAGAATAAAAATAATAACAAATCTTTGGAATACTGCCGCTACATACCGCATTATCCATATTATTTGGAACTTTGTCAACCCCACATATTACTTTTGGTGATGCAAAAGACAAATTAACATTAAAACAATGGTTTTTTTCTATAGCTACAACACAATATGGTATATTTTGCTTTGCTTGAAAACTAATACCTGAGAATCCTGCGTATTGAATTGATTGTTGTTGTGTTGATTCGCTGTTTAGAATTTTATCGAGAACAGTCCCAGCATTATCTACACACTGCCCTTCAACCAAATAAACATCTACCAAAGTAGAAAATTTTGTGCAAATAGCGCGCGCACCATTCATTGCCTTTCTATGCTCTGCTTCATTTGTATTTATAATTCCGGCATTAATATTTATAAAATATCTTTCTTTAAGTCGTTTTAGTGTTTCATTGCACGCGAGGCTATATTCTGAGTTTATACCGCAGTTTTTTGTAAACTCTGCACACTTTATTTCACGAACAAACGGGCTTTCATAATTATTAATGTCATTAGCATTATCTTGCATAGTTTTAGGAGTTAAGTAAGACACTATGAAAAAAGCAAGCAATATAAAAACAACAAGAATTATTATTATTTTATGCATTTCATTAGTTGTAATCTCTGTCATATGTTTTTTTATATAAAACAAATGATATTTCTTACATTTTTACATAAATAAATAGATTAACTTGTAGTTATTATGATTTTACCATCGCCTAAAACCAAAATAGTATCTTCAAATTGTGAAACAACTGCATTGGTTTTTTCTTTGAGGCCCGGGTACTCATAAAGCACGCCGTCTTTTTTCAATGATTCAATAAATAATTGCGCATTTGGGTATTTTTTTAAAATATTTCGCTTAGAAAACTCAAAAAGTCCAAAATTATCAATAACATACTTCAAAATAGTGCGGCTGGTTTCTAACCTTGGTTTTGCTTCTGGCTTTAAGACCTTCATAATCCCCCCCCCTGCGCTACTAACAACCAATCCACAACCAGTAGTAGCAAACGGCTCTATTGCATATGCTTCTCCTTTTTGAAATTTTGCTTGGTTGTTTGTTTCGCAATTAGGAACACTTACTCCCGCATGGATATTGTATGGTTTAATTTGATGGCCAGCTAGATTAGTTATTGGCATAAATCCCCCACCCTTCATTGTTTGCTCGACAATTTTTCCAAGATCACCAAGAGGTTTGTCCTTTTTAATTGCTTCGATTGCTTTTTTCAAGGCAAGCTTGTTTGTTTGTAAAAGATTTTTATTGTCACCAAAATCAAAAGTAGTAGCTGTATCTGCAATATATCCATTTATATGCACACCAAGATCTATTTTTACAACATCTCCTTTTTTAAAAAGATAAGGGTTTTGAATACTCGGTGTTTTGTGTGCAGCAATTTCATTTACGCAAACTGAAACAGGAAATGCCAAACCCCCCCGCTCGCCTGTTTTGCTCAGGATAAATTCTTCGAGTTTTTCTGCAACATCCAAATCACTGGCTCCTATTTTAACAATTTCTGCAGCAAGATTTTTTGCTTCTTTTGCAATGTTCCCTGCTTCTTTGTATTTTTCAATTTCTTCTGATTCCATATTATTTTTTGTCCTAAAAATATGCAAATAATATAAATATATTATGGCAATCAAAAAGCTAAAAAAAGAAACTGTGCAAACTGAAAAAAAACAAACAACTCCAAAAAAGGAAAGAAAAAATCTAATTATTCCAGAATCAGTAGCTATAAGATTGTTTAAAGTTGCTGGTGCTCCAAGAGTTTCAAAAGAGGCGCGCGACGCATTACTTAATTTAATTGCAAAGTACGGCAGAGATGTCGCAGAAAGAGCTGTAAAATTTAGCAAGCATGCAAAAAGACAAACAATTACTAGTGAAGATATTAGATTGGCTTTAGAATAAACTTTTGATTTCAAAAATACCTAAAACCAAAAATTTAAAGTATTATTTTTACAATATTCCTAACTACCACACCACAATATTTTTGCTTATTTCTTCATAATTTCTTTATCAACTTTTTCGCTTTCTTTTTCCTTTAATTCTCGCAGTGTTTCTACTTTTGTTTCAGCAGCAGGTGTCACTTCTTGTTTTGTCTTTTCGCTTTCTTCGCTTTTCTTTTCTTCAATTCCTGCTTTTTTCTTCATCTGCTCCAACATTCCTGCAAACCCCTTTTCATGCGGCTTTTTTCCTCCCAATGTCTTTTTTTCAATTATTTTTTGCTTAATCTCAACTCCTTCGAGCTCAGTATAATATATACCTTTGGTTTTTTTAGCAGAAATTTTTAAAGAGTGTGGTGGTCTTTCGCGCCCCCTTGCAAAAACAGCTTTATTTATTGACTCGCCAACAACTATTTTGGAAATTTCGACGACACTACCAAGATTTTTGCTTATTTGTTTTTTTATTATGTTTATTGCTGCATTAGCGCGGTCTCTCCGCGGTCTCTCTTTAACTCTTATAGGAAGAGTCATTGTTTTTATTTCGTCATCTACAATGTTTGGTTTTGGTTTTGTTTTGTTGTCCATACTTTTTTTGTAAAGGTTTTTGCTCTATTATAAAAACAATAGGGTGCGTAAGAAACTTTCGCTGCAAAGTGAACCAAGTTCTGCCCATTCGTATAGTGTGTAGATGTAATGTCTCGCAAAGAAACAGAAAATACCTGATTTGCGCAAGCTGTGATATTAATTGAGCGCGCACATTTTGGATGAAATTTCTTTGCCTCTTGAATGCAAGATATAATATCGCTAACACAGCTTTGGCTGTAGATAAATGTTTCTGCTTCTGTTGGTTTTAACCAAGAA
Organism: Candidatus Huberarchaeum crystalense; assembly: GCA_002789275.1. Classification (GTDB taxonomy): domain Archaea; phylum Huberarchaeota; class Huberarchaeia; order Huberarchaeales; family Huberarchaeaceae; genus Huberarchaeum; species Huberarchaeum crystalense. Next base: position 4,472 of record PFSX01000046.1, read on the forward strand.
GAAAGTATAAGGCAGGCTAATGCGCGCCCCAAACAAACCCGACAAAAATATATGATTTATAATTGTTTTAGTAAAGAAAATATTTATGAAATATCTAAAACTAATGGGAATAGTCAGGATATGACTAATTTTGTTCTTACAAAAACAGACGGACGTAAAGTTAATTTTGTTTCTTTTTGGGATATTGTTGTTTCAAAAGTTGTAGAATCTTATTTAAGCAAAAAAAAAGAAGACACTTATAATATAGATGTATTTAATGCTGATTTTAGTATTGAACAAGAAAACAACAAATCAGGAAGAATTGAGATAGAAGTTAAAAATAGCAAGGATAAGCAATACATTATCAACCTAAATCAATTGTTTACATATATTGATCTTTGTAAGATGCAAGATAAAAAAATATTTTATTTATTTTTAAATATAAATAGGAAAGATCTTTCTTTGAAATATTTTAAATATGCTCAACATATTGAAAAAGAAGGAAATACTATTATTTTTAATAAAAAATCTTTTGATATTGGTAATTTTTTTGAAATGGTTGGTAGGTATACAGAAAATCAAAGAGAACATATTTTAGCATCACCTTTTTATAGCCCCTTTTCTGTGTATAAGATGCTATACTGCCAACAAACTAAACAGAATAATGCATCTTTTTATAAAAAACTAAGAATATTACCCTTTAAATATCGAGTTCTTAATAATCTCCAATTCCCCCCCCACCCCATTTGTCCTTTTAGTAACTTACTTGATAATTTTATAATGGGTGGATTAAGACATATATAGCTTTTTTGTTTTAAGATTTCTGTATTTTTTCTATATAAACTAAAAATTATATGAACCAAAACAACAATTATATAAAAATATTTTTTGTTTTAAGCATTATTGGCTTAATCCTTGTTTTGTTTGTTTATTTGACATTTGCACCTAAGAAAATTGCAGTTGCAGACATATCTGTTGATATGTTAAATTATGTTGTTGCAGTTGAAGGAGTTGCAACAAAGATTGTCAAAAGCAAATTTAATCGCGAGTTTCACGACAACACATTTTGTCTTTGCATGCGAAACGAGACGCGCGCCCACTTTACTTTAACTGATGAAAATAGCGAGATTGTTGTTTATTTGCGTAATTCTGATTTATATGTTCCTTCATCTGGTGAAAAAGTAAATGTTGTTGGTATAGTAAATTATTGGTATGGGGTTGTGCTTTTTGCAGAGAGAGTTGAGAAAGTAAAAAACAATGCTTGATTTTGTTTTTGTTCTTTTTGTTGGTGCGTTAGTTGGAGTATTTACTGGTTTAATGCCAGGGATTCATATTAATACTATTGCTGCTGGTTTGTTGGCTACATCTGTTTTTCTTTTAAATTATTTTTCTCCTTTTGAAATTTCAATTTTTATACTTGTTGTGGCAATAGTTCATTCTTTTGTTGATTTTATTCCTTCAATTTATTTGGGTGCACCAGAACCAGAAACAGCACTTAGTATTTTGCCGGGCCACCAGCTTCTTATGAAAGGACAAGGTTATGAAGCAGTTGCTTTGACTGTTTTTGGCGGAATTTTTGGCTTTTTGTTTGTGCTAGGGCTTTCACCACTTTTATTCTTTTTCTTGAACGCATTTTATTTTTTTGTTGAGCAATATATGGCCTTTATTCTTATTATAATTTCTTTGTTATTAATTTTGCGCGACCCAAAAATCTTTTGGGCGGCAACAATTTTTTTGCTTTCAGGTGCTTTGGGTTTTATGGTTTTGCGCGCAGGGTTTATTGACAAACCACTTTTCCCTATGCTTTCAGGACTTTTTGGTGCGAGTTTTTTGCTGTTTAGTATTTTGCACAAAACAACGCTCCCCCCTAAGCAAGATCTTAATTTTAAAGTTTATAAGAGCGAGAGTTTGCAAGGTGGAATCACAGGAACAATTGCAGGCACAGCACTTAGTTTTCTCCCCGGGGTTGGACCTGCACAAGCAAACATACTTGCAATGGAAATTAATCCTGCTCTAAGGAATGTTCGCACATTTTTAATTGCAACAGGCGCGATAAATACTGTAAATGTTTTTGTTTGCTTGCTGACTTTATATTTACTTGAAAAAACCAGATCTGGTGCAGTTGTTGCTATTTCAATAATAAGTCCAAATCTTGTTTTGAATGAGATTTTTGTTTTGATTGCTGCTTGCTTTTTTGCTGTTTTTGCTGGCGCTGTTTTGACTTTATTTCTTGGAAAGCACTTTATTAAGATTTTTGCTTTGCTTGATTATATTTTGTTGATAAAGATTGTTTTGCTTTTTCTGTTTTGTATGGTTGTGTTTATGTGTGGATTTTATGGACTGCTTGTTTTTACAATCGCAATGTTTCTTGGAATTTTGCCAAATTATGTTGGTTGCCGCCACTCTCAACTTATGGGTGTTTTGCTTGTTCCAACAATTTTGTGGTTTTTAGGGATTTAATTTAAGTTTAGATTCAAATGTGTTTTTTTAGTTTTGCTATTTTTGATTTTCTGGTTTTTTAAATTTAAAATATATTATGAACCTTCCTATCGCATCTGAAACCACTAACTTTTTTGAAAGCACAAACAATTTGTTGTTTTCTTTGGGAGTATTTCAGACTACAACCCCGTTTTCTGTAATTCTAATTTCTTTGGCAATTCTTCTTGTTTTTTTCGCGCTTTCTCGCATTATTTCTTATATTTTTAAAAAGTATATTTCAAAATTGGTTGCTAAAACACCCTCAACTTTTAATAGTCTATTTGTTGTTTTTTTAAGCAATCACTTGCCATCGTTTGTTTTGTTAGGTGGTTTGTATTTTTCTATACTTTATTTCACATCTTATTTTTTGCAAGAATATATTTCTTTTATTTTATCTATTGTTTTTTTGATTTTTGTTTTTTTGGTGTTGCGCACACTTGCTGATTTGGTTTCTATTCTTTTAAGTAAGTTATGCGAATTTTCCAAAGATCGTTTAAAAAAAGGAAAAAACCAAACACTTGTTTGTGATAAAACATTAAGTGTTTATAGCAAAAGCATTTCTAATTTTGTTATGTTTGTTGTGTTTTTTCTAATTGTGCTTTCAGTATATGGTATAGATGTGAGTATATTTCTTGCGTCGTTGGGTATTTTGGGTTTAGCGACAAGTTTGGCAGCCGGAGCAATTATTTCTGATTTTATTTCAGGTATAGTTTTATTAATCGATCGTTCGTTTGTAGTTGGAGATCATATTAAAGCGGGAGATAAGGAAGGTCAAGTTTTAAAAATAGGGCTAATGTTTACAAAAATGATAACAAAAAACAACGAAGAAATTACTTTACCTAATTCTTTAATAACAAGTTCAAGTATTGTTAATTATAAGAAAACTAGATCGCCTGTAGGTGTTAGATTTGAGATAAATGTAAACGTTGCGCACAATTCAGATGTTGATATAGTAAAAAACACACTTCTTAAACTTGCAAATAAAACAGAAAAAGTTTTTAAAAACCCAAAGCCAATAGCCAGGTTGTTAGGTGTTAGCGGTTCGTCATTGAACTTTTCTCTTTTGTTTTGGTGTTTATATACAGATCAGCATTCTCTTCGAGATGAACTATATTCAAAAATAGTTTCAGAATTCAAAAAGCACAAAATTGAAATAAAATAAGTCTAACACTTCTTTAAAAATGATAATAGTGTCTTTGCTGTTTAGATGAACTTTGTCTTCTAACAAAATAAATATCAAGAGATAGTTAATAAAAATAATATAGATTTGTTGATGAAATTTTATATAGTTTTTTATAGTGTTTATTTATCTATATAAACTTAACTTATAACAAATCTTAATCATTCCAAAAGCAGATTTTATCCCACAAATTTTTCTTTTTTATAGGAACAGGCAGACCAGCGATTTTGCAAGCGATTTGCTCAAACGCAAATGTAGAATTTGTTTTTGGATATAAAAGGCAGACTGGCGCGCGCTTAACAAGCGACATCTTTATGTTTTCGTCGCGCGGTATTGCTCCAAACAATTTATCTCCTGCTAAAAGTTCAATATCTTTAACCTTTAAATTATAATCTTTTTGTTCATATTTATTAATAATAAGCCCTATTATTTTTCTTCCGTGGCGGCGGCCAAATTCAAGCACGCGCAATGCATCTGTAACTGAAATAATATCTGGTGTGGCAATTACAGCGAGTTCATCTGAGGCGCGCACAACCTCTAAGAATTCTCCATCCATATTTGCAGGTCCATCAAGAACAACATAGTCATATTGGGTTTTAAGTGCGTCTACAATAGATTTTAATTTTGAAATACTAACTTTGTATAGTTTATTGATTGACAAACTGCTAGGCATATAAGAAAAATTTCCTTTTGTATAAGCATAAATAGAATCATTAATATTACATTCTCCTGATAAAACATCTGTAAGAGTGTATCTTTTAATCGGAGAGCCGACGAAAAAAGAAATGTTTGGTGAAGTCACATTTGTATCAATAAGCAAGACAGAAAAGCCCTTTTTGGCTAATGTGCTCGCTAAGTTCACTGAAAAGATTGTTTTTCCTACTCCACCTTTTCCAGATACAATACCTATTACCTTGCCCATAATATACTTTGGTTTTTTATATATGGAGTAAAATTTAGATGTGTGTTGCGTTTGTGTTTGTTTTTATGCAGGGAGAGGGAATCGAACCCACGGAGGCTTCACAGCCCACCACATTAGCAGTGTGGCGCACTTCCACTGTGCGATCCCTGCGAACAAAGAGAACAAGGATATAATTGTTGCTTTGAACAATTTGTATCCCTGCGAAGTGAGTGAAACAATCGAGCAAGGATGTAATTATTGTTTAGAATAATCTACATCTCCTGGATTGCTAAACACTACATTGTTAAGATATTCGCAATATAATTGCGCGATGGGCCTAAAGAGATTCGAACTCTTGACCTCACGATTATCAGTCGTGCGCTCTGACCAACTGAGCTACAGGCCCTTGTGCGCGCAAATCCTAAAACTTGCGTAACACATAAGATTTTTAAAATATATGTTTAACAATTTTTATAAATCTGCCTGAGAACAACCTGAAAAGATAGTTCTAATAAAATTCAGGCTGCGAAAGTTTAGAACAATTAAAATTTTAGAATAAAGTTTCAATTTTTTTACAACTTTGTGAAAATTCTTTGAAAAATTATAATATATTTATATATAGTAGCATATATTGTTGAAAAGATTAGAAAATCAATGTTTGTGTTAGATTCTGTTGCTAAAAAATAAGTATATGCCTTTGGCGGGACTCGAACCCGCAACCTGCAGCTTAGAAGGCTGCCGCCATATCCATTAGGCTACAAAGGCAAAATGCGCGGCGCAACACACATAAAGTTTTTCATATTTAAAAAAATTAAGATATAACTCTTAACTTAAAGCAAGGATTTCCGAGCGGTCAAAGGAGCAAGGTTAAGGACCTTGTAGCGTAAGCTTTCGCCGGTTCGAATCCGGTTCCTTGCATATAAACCAAACATTTCTTTTTCTAAAAATGCAAGCAAAAAATTAAATGCGTGCCTTATGCAATATGTAAAGAAAATATGTTTAACCTCTTGAAAAAAAGTTTTAGTGAAGCTGTTTTAAAAATTACAGCTGCTTGCGAATCAACTTGTAGCGAGAAAGAAATAGAGCAAAAAATAAATGAATTTGAAGTTTCACTGCTCCAAGCAAATGTCTCAGAAGGGGTGGCTGTAAAGATTTGTGAAAAATTGCGCGCGCAAGTAAAACCACTTACCAAAAAAAGCGAGATTGAAAAAATATTTAGAAAAACATTTGGAGATGCTTTGATTAAAGTTTTAGATCTGCCAAAGATTGATTTATTAAAAGAAATAGAAAAACAAAAACCATTTATTATTTTGTTTGTAGGGGCTAATGGTGTGGGGAAAACAACAACAATTGCAAAACTCGTCAATTATTTAAAGATGCATGGAAAAAAGTGCGCGCTTGGAGCTGCTGACACCTTTCGCGCTGCTGCTATTGAACAAATCAGTATGTGGGCAAAAGAATTAGATATTCCAATTATAAAACACAAATACAAAAGCGATCCTGCTGCTGTGGCTTTTGATGCTGTTAATTATGCAAAAGCAAATAAAATAGATGTTGTTTTAATAGATACAGCGGGGAGGTCTAACACAAATACAAATCTCACAAACGAGTTGAAAAAAATTAAGCGTATTGCAAAGCCTAACCTAACAATAGCTGTTGTTGATGCTTTGACTGGGAATGATGGAGTAAACCAAGTGGCTGTGTTTGAAGAAAATTTAGGTGTTGATGCTATAATTATATCTAAGCTTGATGCAGACGAAATTGGTGGGGGAATTGTTTCTTTGGCTTATGAGTTTAAAAAACCAATTTTATTTGTTGGAACAGGGCAAACCCACACAGATTTAGAAGAATATGATAAAGAAAATATTTTAAATAGAATTTTAACAAAAGAGAAATAGTGTGATAAAAAATGATTTTAGACTGGCTTTTGACATAAGAATTTTGGCAAGAAATTTTGACATAAGAAGACAAGAGAAAATTAAATTATCCAAAAACTATTTTTGGGTAAAATTTAAAAACAAACTAAAACAAAAAATATCCAAAAACCCTTTTTGGGTAAAATTTAAAAACAAACTAAACTAAAACAAAAGATTATGAGTAAAGACCTTTTTGTAAAACGCAACTTTTTTGTGTTTGTAGTTATTGCTGGAATTGTTTTGGGTGTTAGTTTGTTGATAGCATATTTTCTTATTGGTGGATTTTATGGAAATTCAAAAAATAGTATGACTATTGCAACCCTTGAAACAAACAAAGGAACAATAAAAATAGAACTTTTCACAACAAGAGCACCAAAAACAACGCAAAATTTTGTTGATTTAGCAAACAAGGGCTTTTATAATAAGGTTATATTTCATCGTGTGATTCCTGGTTTTATGATTCAAAGTGGTGATCCTACAGGAACAGGAACAGGAGGTCCAGGATATAAAATTGCTGATGAGTTTAGCCAAAATTTAAAGCACGATAAACCAGGAATAGTATCAATGGCAAACGCAGGACCAAATACAGGCGGAAGCCAGTTTTTCATAACATTATCTCCAACCCCCTGGCTTGACAGAAAACATGCGATTTTTGGTTATGTGATTGAAGGAATGGATGTTGTTGAAGAAATATCAAAAGTTAAATGCAATGTCAATGATAAACCAGTAGAAGATATTGTTATGATTAGTGTAAAAATTGAACAAACATAAAATACCATATCATACCTTATCTAAGATGTAAGAATAATAAAAAACATAAATGTTGCGTAAAAGCAAATAAATATAAATGCTATGTTTAATCTTGCAACTATTTGTACAAAATATTAACATCTTTATCCACAGCTTTACTAACTTTATTGTTAAGAATCTCTTTATCCTGTTTTAGCTTTAATTCAAGTGCGCGCACATTTTCCCCAATATTTTTCTTTTGTTTTTCCAAACCAGATAATTCATCAGCGATAGACCTTATTTCTTTACTTATACTTTGTTTTTTATTTAAATATTCTTCTGTTTTCATTTTAAGTTGCGCTTCTTTTTTTTCTATTTTATCTACAATTTCAAGATATTGTCTTTTGTGTTCTGTTTCAAGATCTATATTAAAAGAAGCCATAAACAAAACCCACTGGTTCTGTTCTTTTTCATCATAGTCAAAGCTTTTATTTTTTATTGTTGTATCAACCTTTGATAATATGTCTTTAAGGAGATATTTACCATCGTTTTTTTCATGCAAAAAAGTATCTGTCAGAGAATCCAAAGAATCTTCTAACTTCTTTACAAAAGTTTTATCAGCATCTTTATAAAGATGCCAATATTTTTTAATCATTTTATGAGCTTTATCAAAAACAGTGCTTAGCTGCTGGTGAATTTTTGTTTTTTCTCGAGATAGTTTTTGTATTTCATCTTTTAATTTTTTGCTCTCAAAAAACCCTTTGTTGTTCTCAATATTTGATAAATCTATTTTTAAGGTTGTTGCTTTTTTTTCTAAATCTTTTATTTCTTTTAGAAGAGCAATATGCATTTTTTGTTCTTCAAAAAGATTATTTTCTATTTTTTTAATATGTTTTAGTGTGTTGCTTATATCATTATTAGTATAAATAATTTTTCCTTCCTCTTTTATAAATTTACTGAGTTTTGCCATCGCATCTTGGGTTTTTGTGCTTGCATCTACAAACTCTTTTAAATATTCTTTAAAAAAATATGATATCATATAGTTGTTTTTAGGACCCAACCCCCCAGCAATTCTAAATACACTTTCACAATTATTTAAAAAATCAATTGGTTCATTTATTTCTATTTTTTGTTTTTCTATTTTATTTATTGCAGCCAAAATTCTGTCACAATATTCATTTTTAATTTTCAAATCAAAGTTTTTGTGAATAAATACTTCTATTTTTGGCTTTGCTTCTTTTAATTCTTGTGTTTTGTTTTTAAATTCCAAAACCCCATAATAAACCACATCTATTAGTTCTTCTGCTTTTTTCTTTGCATTTGTTTGCTTTTCTACAATTTGTTTTTCAACAAAATTTAAGACATTATCAAAACTTATACTAATTAGTTTTTGTTTTTTTGTTTCTTTTTTTTCACCCCAAAAAATCTTTTTAAACAAGTTAAACATCTTAATATATTTTAATAATTTATTATAGCAAACCTCTAACTTTTGCGCGCCAAGCTTTAGAAGAATTATAGTTTATTAATTAACTTTTGACACCAATTTCTTTAATAAATCTTGTCAGAAAATAAAATATTAATTAACTTTTGACACTATTTAATCAACAATTTTGAATATTTTTATGCGACCAATGCTTCCCCCATCATTTATTATATCTCCTGAATGGACAAGCTCAAAGTACTTCATTCCTTTTGCATTGAACAAAATAAGTTGTAATCCAACCATATTTGCAGGTGAGCTATAAACAACAGGGTAGTAATCAGATAAAATTCCATTACTATAGCTATAAAGATTGACAGATTCATTTATATAATAAAAGCATCCATTATCAACACCATTTTCTAAATCCACAAGCCCCTGAGAAGTACATAAATATTTCAAATTTTGATTTCCTGTTTCAGAGACTTTTTGTTGGTTTTGAATTACCATAAGATTTAGTTTTGCTTCTAAAATATTTCCTGTTAGGTTGCTTTTATTTGTTGATTTTCCAATTGCCAAAACTCCATATATGTCTTCAAAAAAGCCAGGAGTTGGTTTGGTTATACCTCCTTGATAAACATTATAAATAACATTGTTGCCAACTTGTGTTCTGGGGTTGCCTAAAACACCAAAACCACCTTCTCTTTGACCAATTCTTACCATTTGAACAAATTTTCCAAGATCTGATGGAAACACCATAAAATATTTAATTTTATGGTCTTTGCAATATTGGTATGCTTCTTGTTCGTCAGGTGTTGTCATAAATCTGTATGCTACTTCATACCTATCTCCTGAGCCGCCGCCATCAACATGAACGGGTCGTCTGCCTAAAAATTCTGTCCAATATCCATAATCCCACCAATGTCCAATTACATCTGTTGCATTTGTGTTTTCGCGAATCCAAGAATATGCTGTTATATCATAGCCTTCTGCTTGTTTTGTATATGCCATTGTCACTTTGCTTGCATTTGCTATATTATAATTTTGGTAAAAAATAAATATACTTAAGACAATCAAACAAACGAGCAAAATTAAACGCACAATTTTTTTGTCATCTATATGAATGCCTTGCTTGTCAATTATTTTTGAAAGGTTTGTATATATTATGTAGAAAAACATTGCTGTAAATATTCCTACAAACCACGAGAAAACGAAAAACATGCGCGAGCCGCCAAGAGCTGCATAGGCAGAAAACAAAAACATTATAATTAAAAATATTTCCTGATAAGTTAAATTGAGTCGCTTTGTCTTTATTGCGCGGTAAATTATTATTAGTAAAAGGATTAAAAATCCATAGATAGCAAGCGCAAATGGCATAAAAAATGATATCCAATCAGACCCAAGATTAAATGTTGCCCACAAATTGCCAAAACTGACTGCTTGGTTTTCTGCAACAGTATATCCTACAACTGCTGCACCACTTCCACCAACACCCCTAACAGGTGAGATAATTTTGTCAAAAATTGCTCCAAACAAAGAGAAATTAAATCCACCAAGAACAAACAAACCAAAACACCCAATAATAAAAGTTACTCCAATACCCAAAACCTTTGAATTAACTTTATATTTCTCATATAGTTTGAATTTTTCAATTAAAACAAGCACCAAATAAAGTACAACAACTCCAAGCAAAAGATCAATATATATATTCTTTGCAACTGCTTTAAAAATCTCAACCCACATAAAAGAAGTACTAGGAATCATATTTAACACCATACCTATTGCTGAAAGTAAGGTAAATATACTAGCATTTAGCAAATCACGAGTATTTATTTTATATAATAGTGCTTTTATAACAAAATATGCTGTAATTGGAATTGTTATATATGGCTGACTACCATGCCAAAATAAAGGAGCAAATAATGTAAAGATTCCAGCTAAAATTATAAAAATTGTTGCCTTGTCTTGGTTTTGTTCCTCTCTAAAATACTTAATAAAATAGAAAATCGCCATTACAATAAAAAAAAGCCCAAACAAATCATGGTCAGGAGCACCTGCGCTTGACCTAAAAAGAGATGGAACTGCAACTGCGCCAATTCCAGCTGTTATTATGCCTGCAGGTGTGTTGAAAAGAGCCTTTCCAATAAAGAAAAGAACAATTAAAACAAGGACTGTTAAATAAGGTAGGTGGTTTATAAATGTGTTTTGAAGTGAAATTCCAGTTATAGGTTCAAGAATTTTGTGGATTCCAACAAGAGTTATAGACATAAAATGAAATTTAACCTCTGGTAATGGGTTTGAAGTATTGCCTGCTTGACGCATTGGATCTAATCCATCAAGAGTGCAGACAGATTGTCCGCATTCAGCATACGCTTCACCACGCATAAAAAAATACATTGCATCAGGATCAATGAAATACTTAGAATCCATTGCACCGTCGCGTAAATCAAACGCAACATAAAAAATTGCAATAAGAGAAATTAAATAAATAAAGTTTAAAAGAAGTTTTTTGTTTGAGAATATGTTTGATATTTTGTTTACTGCGTTGTTTATGTCAACTCCGTTTTGTGGCTCTGAATTTTTTGAGACTTTTGGTGCGCGCGCTTTTTTATTAATCATATTATTTTTGTTTTTTTGTTGCTCTTACATTAGCACTTTCAAATAAAGACAGGAAAGAAGTATGTTGATTTTTTACATTGTTAAATAATGTTTTTATTCTTTCTTTATTACCTTAAGGACATTTAGCAGCTGTTTTTGGTGCAGCTATAGTAACAATAAGTAGTAATTTATTTTATTTAGGTATGTTAGTTTGGAGAAAAGAAGGAAGAGAAGGAAAGAGTTATAAATTGTTGGTTTTTTAAAGGGGGACGGAGAAAAAATATAACGATGTTTTTCTTATAATATGGAAGTTACTGCAGTTTACGAATGGTGTAACCACAATAAGCCAAAAGTTTATTTAATTAGTTAGAAAGGAGAAAAGTTGATTAAATGAACATATTTCTTTTGTTTTATTTCTTTTGGCAATATCTTTGAGTTAGGATTTATGTATTTTATTTTTTCTTTTTTTCCAGCAAATTCATAAAAAATTTCGTTTATTTTTATTTTCTCTACTTCGGCGAATGAATTTATTTTTTCTTGTTGTTTTTCTTTTCCCCCCATATATGAAAAATGCCAACCACCATTATTCAAAAAAATACAATCAGAATTATTTATTTTTCTAAAAAGATTATCTTTTCGCAGTCTAATTTTTTGGGGGGATTTCCATTTTTTAATAAGTCCTAAATAAGAAACTGCCTTTGTTCCAATCCAATCCAACTTAATCAAACCATTCAAATAACCAATAAACCATTTTTGTCCTAAAGCAATTCTTTTTAAAGGTTCTTTTAAAAGTATTTTTTTAATTTTAGAGAAGGTACTTGGATTTGGGATTTCATCTAAATCCGATATTAAAATAATATCTTCTTTAGAACAATTTGGGAGCCCCGTTGCTATTTTGTTTCTTTGGAAATTTTCTAGCTTCCATTTCCCAAGGTCAAAACGGTTTATCAATACTCTAAATGGTTTAAATAAATACATTTTTTTTAAAAATAAGGAGTGTGTGTAAATAGGATTTAATCTCGGGCAATCTGCAACTTTTATGTGAATTATTTTATCTAAATATTTTTTATACCTCTCTTTGTTTTCTTCAAAATAAAATGGTTTATCTTCTCCAGACTGTGTTTTATTCATTTCAACTAGGACAAATTTGTCGACATATTTATTCAATATTTCTAGTCTCAACTCCAACAAATCCAGTTCATTGAAAAATGTAAAGCAATCGTAAATTTTTTGATTTTTCATTCTTTTCTCCTATATGTTTGTTTACCTGAAATATATGCTTTGATATATTCTTTCCCATATGAAAATGGAAAGATAAAACAAAGAAGTATTGATTTAAACCACTTTGGATTTCTAATCCCCCAAATTTTTGTTAAAGCACCATTAATACTTCCATTTTGTCTTCTTTTCTCTATTGTTTTATTCCCTTTATAATTAGGATGAATATGCAAGATACCTGTTTTAACTCGGACTATTTTTCCGATTTTCTTTAACTTCAACCACATATCAACATCTTCCCCCCCTGTAAAAAAAACTATTTCATTAAATAATCCAACTTCTTCTAAAGCCGATTTTCTAAATGCAGTAAACTTTCCATCAGGAGCAAAAGGATAATATTTTCTTTTTTCGTCCTTTTCCATAACCCAAGAATAAACTAAAACTACTTTCTCATCTCTAAATGGATTTATTAATTTTGTAATAGAATTCTTTTCTAAAGGCATACAATCTTGATGTAAAGTTATTATTATTTCTCCTTTTGATTTTCTTATTCCTTGATTATATGCATTCGCCAGCCCACGATCTCCCTTTATTTTAATCACTTCAAATTGAAGTTTACCCTTTTGGCATTTTATCTCTTTGATTATCTTTTCCAGTAATTGCTTCTTTGGATTGTATAAAGGTATTATTATTGAAACATATGGTTTTTTCATTTTAG
>PFSX01000046.1:17644-34294 GCA_002789275.1 Candidatus Huberarchaeum crystalense
GTGTCCCCCATAAATTCTTTTTAATTTTTTATTCCTTTCTTTAATTGAAAATTTTCCAAATTTAATTTTATTTATGCAATTTTTAGACATTTTTTCTCTAAGTGTTTTGTTTTTTATTAATTGTTCTGTTTTTTTAATAAGATTTTTTATTGTTATTTCTTCATTTTCAAAAATAGGGGGATACTTTTTCCAGTTAATATCAGGTCTTTCTATTACAAAACCAGTTTTTCCTTCATCTATAATTTCTTTTCTAGCAAAGCCATCAACCGTTATGATAGGGATGCCAAAACCCATTGCCTCAAGATATGCAAAACCAAAACTATCGCTATAACCAGGATAAACGAAGATATCTGATGTAGGAAAAATATTTTCAAACAATTCTTTTTGAGGCATTAATTCATAGAATTTTATCTTTTTATTTTTGGAATATTTATTTAATATTTCTTTTGGAACTTCTGAAACCACAATCCCAGAAACATTTTCATATTTTTTTGTTAACTGATTAATTGTTTCCAAAGCGTGCAATCCTCCTTTTTCATAAAAATATCTGCTGATAAATAGGAGATTAATTTCTTTGTGCCGTTTGCTTTTTATCTTGACTAACGGAACAGCAGGATAAACAACTTCTATTTTATTTTTAATTTCAGGAAAAAACTTTTCGATCTCGTTTTTTGTGACATTTGTCCAAGGGAGGATTTTTTTACAATTTTTTCTTAAGAGTATCTCTCTAACTATTTTCTTACCTATGATGCTATTTTGTCCAGAAACCCACAAAGACCATAAACATTCTACATCTGCAACCCAAGGATTTTTATTATTTAAACTTAAACAATGTGCACAGTGAATTAAATCATATTTTTCTTTTGACCTTGTTAAATGAGCATTAGGGATGGGTAAGTTTAAAAAACCAGTAATTTTTCTAATCATTTTTTTTAATAAGTTAGAAAACCAAAAAAATCTTTTATTTATGATAACTCCTTTTTGATTCTTTGTAGTAATATATTCTACATTTTCTGGAGAATTGTTTATCAAATATTTATAATACGAACTGTCAGAAACCACCCAAGGATATTGTAGGTAGATTTTAATTTGTTTCATATTTTATTTAATGGATGTTATTATATATTCTATCTCTGCTGCTGGAAAAATCCAAGCAAAAAATATACAATAAAATTTTTGATTTAAATTCAAAAGAGGATTAAAAAATTTGTTCATAATTTTACTTTGACCTCCAAAATTTATTTTTCTTTTTTTAACTTTGAATTGTACTCTACTTCCATTAACTTCGTGGGCAGATGCACCTTTACTAAAGTAATCAAAGGTAAAAAGGGTGAAAAATCTTTTATGCGTTGGATCATTATATTGCACACCTGAGCTGAATAAAAAGGAACTTTTATTTCAAGTATTGCTCCTGCCTTCATTATTCTATGTAATTCAGCCATTAATGGAATAAAATTTTTTATATGTTCCAAAACATGAAAGGCAATTACTTTATCAAACTCATTATCTCTAAAAGGCAACGAAAATTTTTCTAAATCATGAACAATATCAACTCTATGTAATTTTACTCTGTCCAAACTTATAACTATATCCCCTTTAGTTATACTTTTGTATTTATTTCTGCCACAACCTATATCAAGTATTTTCATTTTAATATATCAACAATTTTTTTACTATCTCCCCATTCACCATAAGGATTTTTGAATTTTCTGATTTTTAATTCACCCCTTCTATTTTTTTAATTATGTCTTTTGAATAATTAATGTTTAGTTTAGTTAAAAATTTAAGTTAATACAGATGTTCTTTTTTGTTACGCTATGCCTTAAATTAAGTATCATTTCAAACACCTTTCTAAAACATCAACAACCTTCTTTGATACACCAAACTCCCCATAAGGATTTTTGAAGCTCGGTATTTTATACTTTGGATTAAGTACTAATTTTATAAATTCTTCAGTTTTATTAATATCTAGATCTGTAAGAAAATTTAATCCTGTTTCAAGACCTTCTTGTCTTTCTGTTTTTTTACGCAATAAAATACAAGGTTTTTTGAACACTAAACTTTCTTCTTGGATACTACCTCCATCTGTAACTAACAAACTACAATTTTTAAGCCACGCTATAAATTCAATATAGTTTTTGTGTTTTAAAATTTTTATATTTTTTGCTTTTTTTAATTTTTTATAAAGACCATAATCCATTAATTTTTTTTTTGTGTTGTCATGAAGTGGAAAATATGTTTTAATTGGGATCTTTAAAAGAATGTCAACAATTCTTTCAAGTCGCCATTTATACCTAATATTTTCATCTCTGTGAATTGTAACCAAAGCATATTTTTTAATAGGTGTTTTAATATTGTTTTTTTCTGCAATTCTTAAAGCAAGAATCGTTGAATCTACAATTGTATTACCCACATTGTATATTTTTCCAAAATGAAGAATGCTGTTTTTTAAATTTTGTTCACTCCTGTCAGAAACTGCAAAAAGAATGTCTGAAAGCTTATCTGAAATATGGCGAGAGATTTCTTCAGGAAAGGGCTCAAATAAACTTTCAGAACGCAAGCCAGCTTCAAGATGAGCATTTTTATATTTTTTAAATGGATTTAATAATTTTGATGCAGCAATTGCAGCAGAGCAAGTTGACATGGTATCTCCATGATAAAGGACATATCTTAAATTTTTAATCTTTCTTAGAGCCAACATAATTCGCGGAATCATAAGTGTACTCCAAAAAGTAGCTTTTTTAAGCTTTGCAAAAAATTTTGTGGTTACACCTTTTTGTGGAGGTTCTGTTAAAACAATGTCTGGTTTTTTTATTCCAAGAACACTAACATCGCCGAGATTATGTTGTCCTGTGTGAATGAAAACCCAAGGAATTTTTCGCTTATCTAATTCAAGCATAACAGGAAATGTTTTAATTAACTCTGCCCATGTTCCAATCACTATTGCAACAACCATAATCTTTTTACTTAATTAGCAACTACTACACACAACTCTTTACTTCATAAAACACCAATTTATAAATTTATAAAAACAAATTTATGTCTTCAGCAGCTATAAAAGAAATTGGGAGCGGATCTTTTTGGGGTTTGGTGTCTACTATTGCTATTAAGATTTTAGCACTTTTTTATTTATTATTTCAGGCGCGCTTTTTTGACCCAGCAGAAATTGGGCTTTTTCAACTTGTTTTTAGCATTGTCGCTTTAATTACTTTGTTTACAGATGCAGGAATTTCAGATGCAATTGTTCGTTATGTTGCATATTATTTAGGGAAAGGAAAACCCGAATTGGCAAAAGGAGTTTATAAATATTCACTTTTTTTGTTTGCGCTTCTTTCGTTTGGAATAGCTGTGATTTTTTTCCTTATGATTCCTATTATCACAGAGTTTTATAATAATCCTGCTTTATTGCCAATATTATATATGGCGGCAGTTTATGTTTTGCTTACTTTTTTTAACAAAGGTTTTGCATTTATTGTTGCGTTGAAAAAAGTAAAATTAAATGCCAAACTTAACATTTTTCAGCAATTTTTAAAAGTGTTTTTGACTGTTGTATTTGCATTTTGGTTAGGTGCCACTGCAGAGGCATTAATGTTAGCTGTTTTATTTGGTTTAGGTATTTCTTGGATTATTGGTTTTTTCTATTCTTTAAAATCTTACCAAAAAATTCCTAAAAAACCAAAATATAGTTGGTCGCTTTTTAAAAGTCAAGTTTTACCATTTAGCATTGTCGTCGCTGCAACTAGTTCTATGGTTGTTTTAATTAGTGTGATGGACAAAATAATGCTTGGTAGCTTGTTGGTTGGTCAATTTTCTGCAAAAGAAGTCGCTTCTTTGATAGGCCATTATTCTGTTTGCTTTGGTTTTGCAGGGTCTTTGTTGCTTTTCACAACAGCCATCTCCTCAATCTTTCTTCCTGTTCTTTCAGGACTTCACGGCAAAAATAAATTATCTGAAATAAGACAAACATCTCACCGCGTTATTTATTGGTTGGTTTTGTTGTCAACTCCTATTTTTATGGTTTTTTTGGCTTTTCCCTCACAAATATTAACAATTTTGTCTCCAAATTATAGCCAAGACGGATTAATATTTATGATACTTTCAGTTGGTTTTTTTAGTGTTTTGTTTGGGTGGGTACAAGCTGTGCAGTTTGTTGCTCTACGGAAAAACAAAATAAATTTGCTTGTGAGTTGTTTGGGTGCTATATTAAATATTATTTTAAATTTGTTGCTCATCCCACAATACAATATTTTAGGTGCAGCAATATCTTATATGATTACTTTTATTTTTATTACATTGTGCTTTATTTACTTTGGTTATAGAGAACTTAATTTTGAGTTGCCCGTTAATTTATTTAAACCCTTGCTTGCAGGTGCTCTTGTTGTTTTGATTTTGTTTGTTTTTAAGCCCTTGCTCGGAGAAATTTTACGAATAGGAATCCCTCAAATAATTAACAACAGCACTACTCTCTCTCTAATTTTGGAAAAAACAATTAAAGTCGGTTTTTTAGCTTTGGTTGCAGGTCTTTCTTTTATAGTATATTTAGTAGTGTTGGTTTTGTTGAAGGGTTTTAGTAAAGAAGATGTTGGCTTGCTTGCTGCTGCAATGAAAAAAGGAAAAATTCCTAAGAAAATTATTAATTTTGGCGAAAAGATGTTGTCGTGGCAGGTTAAATAAAAGTATAATTTTGGCGAAAAGATATTATTGTGGCAGGTTAAATAAAAGCATATTTATTTAATAAAAATACAAACTTGTTTGAGTAAAAATAGTGGCGCGCCTTTGCGCGCCAATCACATATTCAAGCAAGCAAAAAAATAGTGTTTTTTTAATTTGAAAAAACTGTTGATTCAACAAATCTAACTTTTGAGTGTATTGTTCTGGTTATATTAGGCAAAAGAGTGAGGGGTGTAATTATAGAAATATAATGCCTGATCTTTGGCAATTGTTGAACTAATATAGGAATATTATGTTGTTGAAAAAGATTCTTTTTCGCGCGATCAAATCAATTTACAAAATTCTAAAAGTTTAATTTTAGTGCAAAAATATGCGCTATTTTGCTAAACTAAAAACAAATTACTCTTTTGAGACAATTGCACGGCAATGCAAACTTAAACTTATAAACAAAATACAAATCATAGGTTATACTTGTTAATGCGAAGAGTAGGATTCGAACCTACATACCATCACTGGCACTCGTTTTCGAGACGAGCGCGTTACCGTTCCGCCATCTCCGCGCAAAATTCTTTCTGTTAATTTTTTTAATTAAATTATAAGATTGTAAATAATGCCTTTTATACTTTATATTAAATAATATATGGTATTTACCAAAACCAATGGTTTAAATGCGCGCGGAGAGGTATCTTCACACGTAATTTTTTATATGATAGTTATGATCATTGTACTTGTTCTTGTGCTGTATTTTACAATTCCTACATTTCAAGGATTTGTAAAACAGTTTTTTCAAGAGCAAGATTTTGCATTTACTAAAAGCAATGTTGAAAGAGCAAAAATGGTGTGCGAAACAACTTTAATTTCTTGCACGGGGCGGCAGAGCTCTGACTTTGTTACAGCTCTCAATATGGCCAATACTACGCGGTACCAATTATGCCTTTCTGCTGTAGCAACTACTTGCGAGCATTTGCGTTTAGGAAAAGATGGTTGCAATGTTACAGCTTTAAAAGCAGGGATATATGATATAAGTGATATAGCAGAGGACAAGTTTATAGAGCTTTGCGACCAATTTTACCATGATAAAATTAAGTGCAAATATGTTTGTAATAAAAATAATATACTAACATATGATTGTGTTGGTGAAGATGGAACAACAACTTTTTCTAAGGGCAGTGAATGTCCTAAAAAATAAGATAAGCAAGGAAGAAATACCTAAAAACGAAGTAATAATGAGTATACATTTAAAATTATTTGTTCTCTGTGGAAAGATAAAATAGATCATTCTGCTCTTAATAGAATTAGCACATTTGAAAAATGCTATTATTTTAGCAAACAGGACTTCCTCATAGATGCTAAATGTTTTTAAAAACAATATGTCTTTAAACAAAAAAGCCACAGGTTCAAGTTTATCAGCATATACCTTAGCAGGGATTATACTTGCGCTTCTAATTATTACATTTTTATTATTTGTTATGTATGGAGTAATTCCTATAAATCTTCCTAACCCACTTACTACTGTTTTTCTTCCCTCTAAATAATTTGCTTAATCTTATTTTTTATTTATATAACCCAAGGTCTGCGCTTGTTGTTTTTTGTATTTTGTATTTTTCTATCGCATTTTTAAAGTGCTTTTCTGTGATGTTTTTTGCGTTTTCTTTAATAGCTGCAATTCCTGCTTCTATGCATATTTTTTTGATGTCTGCTCCTGTTTTTTCTCCTGATATTTCAGCTAATTTTGTTGCAGAGATGTTTTTGCTTGTTTTCATATTTCTTAGACACACCTTGAAGATTTTTGCGCGATCTTCTTTTGTAGGAAATCCAATTTTTATGTGTCTTTCTAACCTGCCAGATCTTAGCAATGCAGGATCTAAATTTTCAGGCAAATTTGTTGCACCTATCACAAAAATTCCATCATCTGTAGAGTTAAATCCATCAATTTCAGATAATATTTGTGTCAAGGTTCGCGCAATTTCGTCTTGTGCGCCAGTAGAATCATAAATACGCTTGTTTCCGATCGCGTCAAGTTCATCGATAAAGATAATAGTAGGAGATTTCTTGCGCGCCACCTCAAATATTTTGCTAACTAATTTTGGGCCTTCGCCAATGTATTTTTGAACTAGGTCTGATCCATTAATCTTGATAAATGTAGCTCCTGCTTCTCCTGCGATCGCCCTTGCTATTAGTGTTTTTCCAACACCAGGTGGGCCGTAAATTAAAACACCTTTGTAAGGTCTGATTCCCAAATTTTTAAATTGTTCGGGGTGCTTTAAAGGTAATTCTACAACTTCTTTTAATTCTTCAATAACCTTTTCCTGGCCACCAACATCTTTATAAGTTGTGTTTGGTTTTTTCTGCAGTTCAAATTGATATATTGTGTCTTTTTCTTCGCTTAATATATCTATAATTGCCAAATTGCGCGGGTCTACTATGACTCGTTGATTGATCAATAATGTGTTGCTGAGTCGTTTTGGAAATGTAGCAGCAAGTTGTGGATGACCAACTATATTAATAATTACTTTGTCTTTGTGAATTTCTTCAACAGTTCCAACAAGGCAGGGTTGCATGCGCGAAATATACTGCTCTTCTTTTAAAGTTCGCACCTGTTCGCGCAACAATTCATTTTCTTTACGCAATATTTTATTTTCGTTTTCCGTTGTTTTATTGTCTATTTTAAATGTTTGGTCTGTATTAATTTTACACTCAGATTTTTCAGCAACCATATATTTTTTATAAATGATCTATGGAAAAAACAAAAATAATAAAAATATAATAAATATATATAAAATTAAAGATATGTGATTTAGGAAAATGCGGGTGTTGATTTTAGGAAAATGTTGGTGTTAATTTAATTGTTACAGATCATCTTTTGGCATAGAGTTTAGTAGCAAAATGAAAAGTACAGTATGAACACAAGCAATGTTGTAGGAAATTATGTTGAGTGGAAAGAGTCATAGAGCTTAATAGCAAAATGAAAAGTACATTATGAACACAAGTAATGTGGTAAGAGATTATGTTGAGTGAAAAATTGATAAATATAAAGATAATAAAGATAATATTAAAAAACTTTTAGAGTATATAAAGTATATATGAAAGAAATTTGTGTTTATAACTGTTTTTTTGTAAAAATTCACCTTTGATTTGTAATTTTATAAATAAAATTATGGCAACAAAAAAACAAAAAAATAGTAAAGTTGATGATGTTATTCAAGAGATAGGAATAGAGTCGCAAGAAAAAAAAGGGAAAACAGAAACAGCAGCAGAGCAAATAAAAGAAGAAGTAAATCAAAACTCTAAAAAAGAGGAATTTTCACTTAGAGATTTGCCGGGTGTTGGGAGCAAAATGGCAGACACATTAAAAGAGCATGGATTTCATACACCTATGTCAATTGCTATGGCTTCTGTTTCTAGTCTTGAAGCACTTGATGGAATCAGCGAATTAACAGCTGGAAGAATAATTGATGCAGCAAAAGAGCATCTTGATATGGGAATAAAAACAGCAAATGAATTTATGAAAGATCATGCGACACGCGGATTTTTAACAACTAACAGCAAAGCCCTTGACCAAATGATGGGGGGTGGAATTGAGCAAGGTGTTCTTACTGAGTTTTTTGGTGATTTTGGGAGCGGAAAAACACAAATTGCCGAAGAATGTGCTGTTACTGTTCAGCTTCTGTTAGATAGGGGTGGCTTAAATGGAAAATGTATATATGTTGACGCAGAAGGAAGTTTTAGACCAGAACGTATAAAGCAGATGGCTGTTGCTTTGGGACTTGATCCTAATAAGGTCTTAGAAAATATCTTTGTTGCGCGCGCATATAATATTGATTTTCAACTAGCATTTAATAGCAAAATTAGAGAGATGATTGATGTGCAGCACGAACCAATAAAATTAGTTGTAATTGACTCTTTAACAACGCATTTTAGAAGCGAATATACAGGAAGAGGAACACTTGCAGATAGACAGCAAACACTAAACAAATATCTTCACGAACTAATAATATATGCAGAACAATATGGGCTTGTAATTATTGGAACAAATCAGGTGATGGCAAATCCAGGAATGATGTTCGGAGATCCGACAACACCAATCGGAGGGCATATTTTAGGTCATGCTTCAAAATACAGGGTTTACTTGCGAAAAGGAAGAGAAGGAAAGCGCGTTGCAAAACTAATTGATGCTCCACACCTTCCAGATGCAGAAGTTGTTTTTATGGTTGATGAAACAGGTGTGCATGATTTTGACGAAAAAAATAAAAAGTAATTCTTAAACTTTACTAAGTTTATAAAAAGTTTATGCTTTTTTTCAGACGCACACATTTTCCAATTGGAACGATATTTTTGACTGTGGTGTGTGTTATTGTTTTTGTTAGTTCATTGTTTTTTTCTTTATTTGGGCTTTATTTAAATCAACATTTTGCTCTTGGAAGTTGGCAATACATTCAGAGTAATCCTAATGCAATTTATACACTCCTTACTTCAATATTTTCTCATGCAAATTTTGCTCATATTATGTTTAATATGTTGGCGCTGTTGTTCATGGGAACTTTTCTTGAGAGCATTATAGGCACGCGCAAGTTTTTAAGTGTTTTTTTTATTACAGGGTTTGTTGGAGGGCTTGCTTTTTTGCTTGAGACTGCAATGAGCAATGAAATTATTTTTGCGCTGGGTGCTTCTGGCGCGATTTTTGGAATATCTGGAGCTTTGATGATTTTGCGACCAAATGTTCCTGTTGTTGTATTTCCATTTCCTTTTCCAATGCCTTTGTGGGTTGCGATGCTCTTTAATTTGATTTTAATTTATTTTTTATCATTCTTTCTTCCAATTGCCAATAGCGCGCACATCGGCGGTTTTCTCGCAGGTCTTATTTGCGGATATTTTATCAAAAAAGCGAACGAGAATGAAGCGACAAAGCGCGAAATCAAAATTGAATGGTCTATATAATAATTGATGGTGTGTGTGTGGGGTGTTGGAAAAACAACTTTGTGCAAGAATTTATTGGGCTTGATGAAAGAAGCAAACCCAACACTCTAATACTCTAACCAAAAACATACTGATTATTACCAAAAATTATAAATAAAGTTATGGCAAATCTTGAAGAAGTTGTTAAATATGCAGTAGCGAACTTATCTAAAGACATCACAACCGTTCGCAACATTGCTACAATAGCGCACATTGACCACGGAAAAACAACATTCAGCGACTCATTATTATCAGCAGGAAAAGTGATTTCTGACAAATATGCAGGCGAACAATGTGCAATGTCTGCTTGGGATGTTGAGCAGCAACGAGGGATTACGATTTTGGCTTCTGCGATTACAATGGTTTTAAATAGTGAGGGTAAAGATTATCTTGTTAATTTGATTGACACCCCCGGTCATGTTGACTTTGGTGGTGCAGTGACAAGATCTATGCGCGCAATTGATGGTGCAATAGTATTAGTTGATGCTGTTGATGGAATTATGCCCCAAACCGAAACTGTCTTAAAAACCGCTCTTTCTGTTGGTGTTAAGCCAATTTTATATATTAATAAAGTGGATCGCCTAATCAATGAACTTAAAATTACATCTGAGCAAATGCAAGAAAGATTTATTGGAATCATAAATGGTGTTAACAATTTTATAGCAGCATATCAACCAAGCAATGTTGATTGGCGCGTAAGTTTACAAAATAACACAGTTATGTTTGGTTCAGCAAAGCAAAAGTGGGGAATATCAATGAAATGGATGAAAAAAACAGGAATTAGTTTTAAGCAAATTATTGATTTAGTGCAGCAAGGCAAACAAGAGGAGTTAAGCAAAAAAATGCCTTTGGCTGTTGTTGTTTTTGATTCTGTTGTTGAAAATTTGCCTTTTCCAAAAGATGCGCAAAAAATAAGAATCCCTTTGATTTGGAAAAGAGGGGATTTAGCTTCTACCTGGGGTCAAGCAATGCTTACTGCTGATTCTTCGGGTCCTTTAATGGCAGCTATTACTTCGGTTTCTTCAACAAAATATGGAAATTTTGCATATGGACGCGTTTTCTCAGGAACACTTAAAGAAGGCATGGAAGTATATCTTAACAAACAAAAGCAAAAGGCAAAAATTCAACAAATAGCAGTGCAGTTTATTGATAAACGCGTCAGTGTTGATGAAGTGCGCGCAGGTAGTGTATTCTCTTTATCAGGACTTAAGGATATTTTAGTTGGTGAAACAATTTCTTTAGAGCCAATAGAGGAATTTGAAAACATCACATATCTTTTTGAGCCAGTTGTTGTTAAAGCATTTGAAGCAAAAAATCCGCAAGAATTACCTAATTTAATTGAGGCAATTGCACAAGAAGTGCGAGACGACCCAACTTATAAAGTAGAATTAAATCGCGAAACAGGTCAGCATTTGGTTTATGGTCTTGGAGAGCTTCATTTAGATATTTTGCAAACCCGAATAAAAGAAAGAGGAATAGAAGTTAAAACAAGCGAGCCATTGGTTGTATATCGCGAGTCAGTTGAAAGCAGTAGCAGACAACCCTTTCAAGCAAGAACACCAAACAAGCATAATGATTTGTTCTTTTCAGTAAGACCTTTGCCTGACGCTGTTTATCAAACACTTGTCAAAAAAGATATTCCCCCTGGCAACATAAGAAAAAAAGATGTCTTTATTTTTGAAAAACTGCACACTCTTGGTTATGATTCAGACACCTCAAAAAGAGCGCGCTACATTCATAATGAATGTATACTTTTTGATTTAACGCGTGGAATTGTGCAAATGGAAGAAATTATTGAGTTAATAAAACAAGGTTTTGTAATGACTGTAAATAATGGACCTCAATTAGGAGATAAAATGATGGGGGTTGAGGTTCAAATAGTTGATGTAAAACTTCACGAAGATGCGATACATCGTGGACCAGCACAAGTTTATCCTGCTGTTAAAGAAGGAATAGGTGGAGCGATTATGGATGCAAAACCTTGCATTTACGAGCCAATTATGAAGATCAGAATTGACACAAGAGAAACATATGTTGGAGATATAACTAAGTTGCTTAATGGTTTGCGCGGAACAATTGAAAATATAGATGTTGTTGGGGAGCAAGCGATTATTTATGCTGATTTGCCTATTAGCGAGTCATTTGGTTTTGAAGCTGTATTAAAATCAACAACAAGCGGACATGGATTTTTCAATTTGCGCGACACATATTACAGCAAATTAAGGCAAGATTTGTCGCAAAAAGTTATTGCAAAAGTTAGAGTAAAAAAAGGATTGCCGCCAATTCACGCATAATCTTTGAGTCTTTTAATTTATCAAATCTCATTTATATTTATATTCTCTAATTTATCAAATCTCATTTATATTTATATTCTCTAATTTATCAAACCGCACTTTCAGAACCTATTTAATATTAAGAATTTTTATCATCAAAATCTATTTATTATTAAGAATTTCCATTAAAATATCTTTTTCATCTTCGCGCAACCAGTCCTTATGATTTAAGTAAGTTATTGTTTGCTCTTTTGTCAGTGTTGTGGTGAGATTGTCTCCTTCTGAAAAGTCCTTGTCTGCGCGCGCATTTATTGACATTGCTACTTTTTCACCTGTTTTTGCTTCATCAATATCAACTTTGTTTGCTTGCATTCCTTTTATTTCTCCGATTCGTTTGCCGCCCTTTCCTAAACTAATTCCTCGCTTTAAAACACCTGCAAGCACTTCAACACCAATAATCGCAGGTTCTTTTTTTCTAAATATGCTGTTAGGCAACACTTTTATTTTCACTAATTGCGGCAAAGAGTTTAATATTTTTCTCTTTTTCTCTTCACAAACATCTTTAACCCATTTTTTATATTCATCAATTAAATGAAAAATAACATTGCTTTTGAAAATTTTTACATTGCTATTAATATTTACAGGAACATTAAATGCGAGTATTGCGGCAAATTCATCTTCTTTTGAGTCACTGACACAAGAAACATCTTCTTTATTTACTTCACCGACAAGTATATATTGAAAAGGTATGTTCTCTTTTTTTAAAAGAATATCCATTGCTTCTGCTGCTCCAAAAGTATCAACTTTTACAACTATCCCTTTTTCACAACCACATATTTTTTCTTGTTTAAAAGTTTGCTGCAGGTCGCGCTTTTTTTCTTCAAGGTTTTCATTTGCGACTACAAGTGGGCTGCCTGCTATCATTTCTTTGACGTCTTGTGCAAATAATTTTATTGCACAACTAGCTATTACTTTTTCAACTGGCTTAAACAAACTTTCTTCGCGAATTTCAGAGGCTTCGCGTGGAATAAAGAGTGCGCGCACTTTTGTTTCAATTATTCCTTTATTGCCAAAAGTTAAGATTATATCTCCTTTTTTTATGATACCATTATATAAAATTGCATTGCATACCCATTCATTTTCTTCTTTTTTTATTTCCATTATAATTCCTTTGCTTTTGTTATAGTCTATTTCAAGTTTTGTTTTTAAATAGTTTGAACCTATTCCAAGCAAAAAAAGAAGGATTTCAGCAACACCGTCTCCTGTTTTTGCAGAGCAAGGTATAATTGCAATCTGTTGCTTGAAATTTGTCACGCGGTCAAACCTTTCGCTTTCAAATTTATGTTCAGAAAGTGCGCCAACTAATGAATATGTTTTGGTATCTATTTCTTCAAGTGTTTCTTGGCTTTGATTTTTAAGAGAATCAGTAATTGAAAGGCCTTTTGATGATTGCCATCTATACAAAAAATCCACTTTATTAGCAGCAACTATAAATGGAACCTTGAATTTTTTTAAAAATTCAATTGACTCAATTGTTTGCTGCTCAAAGCCCTTGTTAATATCAACCACTAAGATTGCGAGATCTGCAACACTTGAACCTTTACAACGCAAACTAATAAATGCTTCGTGACCAGGGGTGTCAATAAAAAGCAAACCAGGAATTTTAAAATCTGCTATTTTAAATTTTTCTTGTATGTCTGTTGTTTGCTGCAAAATTTGAGATATTGGAATGTTTGTCGCGCCAATATGCTGTGTTATTCCTCCGCCCTCTCTGCTTGTTACTGTTGAAGATCGAATTTTGTCAAGCAAGCTTGTTTTTCCGTGGTCAACATGTCCAAGTACAACAACAATAGGTGCGCGCAACATAAAATTTTGTAGATTGCTGTATTTTTGAGATAAACCTAATTTGTGTAATTGTCTTTTTGAGATAAACCTAATTTGTGTTATTGTGTTTTTAAGGCAAAAATAATTTGTGTAAAAACCTTTTTTTATGTTTGCGTTTTGTTATCAAAGAATTTTTTATGTTTGCGTTTTGTTATCTTCTGTTTTTTCTTCAACAACTTTATCAAAAACATCTGTGAAAATTACTTTACTTTGCTTGAAATATTTTTTTAAAATTTCTGCGAAAAGTGCTTTGTGATTGTATGGTATGTCTTTGTTTGAAAGTTCAATAGTGATTGAGTTTGTCCCAACATCTACTTTTAAAATATCATCAAACAAATATTTTTTTGTTAATGCTTTTATTTTTTTTGTATCATCTTCAATTTTTTCTACAACTTTTCCTTCAATAACAAGGTCTTTTCCAGCAAGAGGGTGATTGAAATCTAAAGTTATACGCCCCCCGCTTATTGCCTTTATCTTTGCTTGTAAGTCATTTTCAAAGTTTATAATTTGCCCAACAACAGGAGTTATTTTTTGATTCTTAAACTCACTTGATGACACAATCTGGATTTTTTTTGCATCATATATTCCAAAAGCATCACTTGCAGCAATGTTCACAACAATTTGCTTATCTATTTCTGCTTTTTGCAAAGCACTTATAAAATTTTTTAAAGGTGTGTCTTCTCCTAGTATAAACAGAGCAGGCACATATTCTCTGTTTTTGTTGAATATGTCTTGCTGTTTTGCAATTTCAATGTTTGTTGTATCTATTATTTTGCTGTCGCCAGCTGTTCGCAAAGAATATTCAACTAATACAAATTCGCCTATATTAAATGTCATATTCTTTTTATACAAGTTGAAAGATAAATTATAGATTTAGAAAAATAGAGTATTGTTGCTATTTATAATTAAAACAGCTGGTTTTTAAATAATAGATTAAATAATATTATGGCTAAAGCAAAAAAGCGCGCAGAAAAACAAGATAACTTTACGATAGAAGAAAAAAAAGAAAGAACAGAAGAGCAAAAAGAATTACATTCGTTGTCTAGTAGTGCTGCAGATAAATTTCATAATATTTTATTAGGATTTATAGCAGCAGCTAAAAAATTTCCTGTTTTGACTATTTTGTTGTTTGTTCTTATTGGATCTGTAATAGGATTTATGGGAGGCAAAGAATCTATGTCTTTACAAGGACCTGATAATAATTTGCCTTCTGTTGAATATTGGTATACTTCAAATGCCACAAAACTGACAGATACAGCAAAGCAAGAATTAAAAACTAATTTAGGTATGCCTGTTTCTGAGTATCTTGCTACTATTATTCAACAACCATTATATATATATAAAGACAAACAAAAAAATATTATAATAGCAAGAGATACAACAGATGTTTTTGCGCACTATTATTTTGATACAAAAAAAGAAAATGTTTTAACATATTTAAGTTATAGGTGTATTGATAAAAATGATAAAAATAGCTTAGCGTGTTATGTGATTATTAAAAGTTGTATAGATGGTGATGCAAATGCTTGCAAATACAACAAAACAGCTTCTGACAAAATTGCCGAGATTCAAGCAATAGCACAACAAAAAATATATGATTCTGTTCCAAAAGCAGATAAACCAAAAGTAGAAATGTTTGTTATGAGTCATTGCCCTTATGGCTTTGTAGGTATGCAAACATTAAGTCCTATAGCGCAATTATTTGGAGATAAAATTGATGCAAAAATAAAATTTGTTAATTATTTAATGCACGGAGAAATAGAAAAAGATGATAATACACTTATTTATTGTATTCAAAATCTAGAGACAGCTAAAACATGGGCTTTTATTGATTGCTTTACAAAAGAAAGAAATAGTGCAAAATGTGTAAAAAACATTGGACTTGATTCAACAAAACTAAATTCATGTATAAATGAAACAAACGATAAATATAACATAACTGTTGCATGGAATGCTGGAGGAACATATCCTAAATATCCACTCAACAATGAAGAGTGTGCTATTTATGGAGTGAGAGGGTCACCTACATTAGTTATAAATGGCCAAACAACAGAAGGTGATTGGAGATCTCCTGAAAAACTTAAAACATTTATTTGCGCTGGATTTAATAATCCGCCAGAAGAATGTAAGCAAAAATTAGGTGATACGGGCGCGACTGCTAGTGGTGGGTGTAATGCTTAAAAATTGAAGATTAGGTGTTAATAGTGGTTTTAAATAAATATTTTTTTGCTAAGTAAGTTATTGCTAAAATAATAAATTGTGTTGTTAGAAACAACACTTTCAAACTAAAAATCATAATAATTATATCAAATAAATTATATTTTTTCAAAGGATTTTTACAAAGCCAACACTTTTTGTCAATTGTTTTATACTAAGATATGTATTAAATATAATGTAGTATCTAAGTAGAATAAAATAAACAAAAATACTAAAATGTGTATTAAAGATTAATGTAATATCTTGTCTAAGCAAAACAAAAGTGTATTAAATATTAAATATAATATGGTGTCTAAGCAAAACAAAATAAATAAAACAAATATTCTATTAAAAAGCAAATCCATATATTTTGAACTTGCTCTGGCTGTTATGTGTATTTTTTTGTTATTTAGCGTATCGCCAGTTAGTGCTGCTTGTGGTGATAATGGTGGAGAATTTTCAAGTTTTCAAATGTGTACAGATAAAGATTGTAATAATATACTTGCAGAAGTTGTTCAAAATTGTAATAATGGGCAATGGACATATACTTGCGTTAAAAATTGTATATCTGTTTCTGGTGTTAATTATGATATTACTAACATATCTTTAAAAGATACAAGCACTTTGTATTTTAAAAATAAATTAAAGAATACTGCAAACAATCCATTAT
>PFSX01000054.1 GCA_002789275.1 Candidatus Huberarchaeum crystalense
AGATTTATTGAGTTCAGAATACAACTCAAAAGCAAATTTATTATTAGCATTTACTATTTCTTGGATTCCTTGTGGGGTTGAGCCAACTTCATTTAATTTTAGGGTTGTTTTAGTTCATAAAGAAAAAGAAACAATATTATTATAGCAATTAAAATAGCAACTGTTAAAAATACTATTCTAAAATTTTTTTGTTTGTTTTTATTATATTATATTTATTTATCATATTATTATTTAAATTATAATTAAAAATTAAAAAATTTGATTTAGGATATAAAGAATAGTGCGCGCTTTGGAAAAACTTATCAATTATAATAAATAAGGGTTTGGTTAGCAGCACTCACAAAATCATGCTTTTAATAGGATTTTGAAGATAAAAAGGGCTTAATGATGCGGAAAATGTGGAAAACAAAGAGATTTAAGAAAAATTAAGAAGATAAAAATTTTTATCTTTGAACTGTAAGTCAATTAGCATATGGTTTTGCTTAAAAAAAGTTTTGACATTCTCTATCAAACAAAGTATTTGCGCGCTCCTTTTTTTTACTTTATTTTTTATTTATAAAAATATATAACTTGTTTTTTTTTGTTTTTTCATTTTAAACCACATTACTAAATATATTATGAAAAATACCTCCATTCTTTTTTTTTTGTCGCTTGCTCTTGTTGTTTTGGTAGCATCTTTTGCAATTGTAAATGCCAATGAGCTTGAAATTACACTTGACGAAAAAATTAGTGTGCAAGCAGAAGGTGATGGAATGTATGTTGCATATTATAATGTGACAGGGGGTCAAGTTTCAATTATAATTAACAATTCTAATTCTGATTATATGTCTGGCGTATCTGACACCCAGCTTGCTGATATTTGGGTACCTATCAATGATTCAAAAAGCACGCTTTTGTTTTCTACTTGCCGTGTAAATAATGCGAGCACAGCAACAACAGACGGAATTATTTCTAATACGAGCAATTATCCGTGTGCAGCGCAAATATGTAAAATAGTTAGTGGCGGTTTATCTGATTGTTTTTGTCTTGGAGATGGAGCAGCGACAACTGTAAATAAAATAGAAGTGCTTGATTATAATGAGCATTTAAATGGAACTTCTAATTATGATTATGTTATTCATATCAATCAACTTAATAGTAGCAAGCAAGCCACAATTCTTTGCAATCTCAACACAACAGCAATGCAAAACAATAATAATGTTGTTTTTTCTTTTGCAGAGACATACACTCCTGCTAAAATTATCAACCGCGGATGCACAGATGTTAGTGTTGTTTTAAATGTTACAAACAATTATTCTTCATCTTGCAATATTTCAGCAACAATTCAAAAGAAATTAGCAACGCGCGGAACAGGAACTTCTTGGAGTAATTTAACATTTAATTCAGCAACTAGTGCGACTATAAACAACACTAATAATGGGGCTTCTGCTCAGTGGAATAATTTAATTTTTACACCAAGCCAAACCCAAACATTTAATTTTACAATAAGCGCCTGTCCAAATATGACTGCTAATACATCAAAACTTGAAATGGGGCGCGTGCATATTTCTTTTAGTTTAGCAAATAATTCTTGCGCAAACGAAACAAAAACAGGCCTAAAAATAGGCCATGTTTCAGCAGTTGGTTCTGGTAGAATTGAGCCGCAAAAAGGATATAATGGAACAGATTGGAATGAAACATCAACTTTTTACAATACTGCAACTGATTTGAATTATACTGTTTACAGTATGCGGGTTTGGGCTACAAATGGAACAGTTCCTTCTGCAAGCCCTAATGATGTATCAATTTCTGGTAGTGAATGGGCAAATTGCTTGGCAACATCTCCTTCTTTTGTTACTAATGGTTCAAGTGTTGGCTGCAATGGTGTACAAAGCTTTAAATTTAATGGAACACCTGTTGTGTGGGCGCGACCACTATTTGAATTGTCTCAAGGTGGAAATCGTGGTTGGCAAACCTATATTCAATTTGGAAACAGCGAAAATGCAAGTTATGCTTTGGGTTCTGATTATATGTTTATTGAAAAAATATGGGTTGTAAATGATTATCTTATACGCACAGCAAAACGAGTTATCCCTATTTCTCAACCAGGTTGCTATAATATTTCAATAAATGTAACAAATATGGGGCCAAGCTGTTCGCCGTATGTTTATATATATGATATTGTTCCGCGCAAATTTAATGAAAGTATTTCTAACTTAGTTGTATTTAAAGACAGTGCAGGGAATGGAGTTTTTAGTAATACTTGCAATAATATAGCAAAACCAGGCAACACAGTAACAAATGTATCGCAAGGATATTTGCTTTCATTTGCAGATTCATCTGCAAGCGAAACTTGGAGTTTAGTGAGTTGCACAAATACTTTCAATAAATCTCAATACACAGGAAAGCAAACAATGAGCGGTAAGTATAATGGAACGGGCTATTATTGGAAATTATTCCCTCTTGCTGGCTCTGTAAGTGGTGGAGAGTGTGTAGATGGAAAGTATCAAAACCTTGAAAATATGAGTATTGAGCAAAGTGTAATGATAAGTTATACAACATGCGCAGATGAAAATGCTACTTATTATGCAAGCGACTTGTTTATTATTGGTGTAGACCCTGCAAATGCTGAAGGCAACGCAGCACCCCCACTTTTAGCAGGAATGGGAATAATAAGTTCAAGTAGTTTATCTGAAATTCTTTTGATTTTAGCATTGGCTGCTATTTTTGGCATAATTATCTTTGTTTATAGAAGGAATCAAAAGAAAAATGAATAAATCAATTTTATATTTATTTATTGCAACCTTTTTAACAGGAATATTACTAACCACAATCTCACCTATATATGGGCTTGATACTGATGATTCATCAGATATTTATTTTGAACAACAAAATTATCTTATTAATTTGAATAAGAATAATGATAGTACTATCTCTCTTTTTACTACATTAAAGAACAATGGAAAAGATGCTCGCATTTTTGGATATTTTACTTATTATTCAAACTTGCCTTTAAAAGATGTTGTATTAATTATAAATGGAGAACAAGCAGATGCGAAGAAATTGCGCGTAGAAAATTCAATACTTACTTATGAGGGTTTATGGGAGCCATTGCCATCAGGACAAACATTAAATATATTTTTAACTCATTCTGTAGATTTTAATCCCAAAGGCATTTTGTTTAAAGAAATTGAAATTATTCCCGGAAAATTTTATTTTAAGGATTTTTCTAACATATCTATAAAATTTGCCACGATAGCAATACAAACTCCAAACAAAATAACATATAGCAATTATCCTAAATTTGAGATTAACTCAGCAGATGAGTATTCTGTTATTTGGCAAGATGATGGCTCTAATCGCCAATACATAGTTGAATATTCAGCAATTCCTTTTTTTAAAAATCATATTGTGCAGGGTTATTTTATTTTTTGGGTGTTTTTGTTTTTAGTTGCAGTAGGTGTGTTTTATATGTATGAAAAAAAAGTGAGGCAAAAAGATTTTGTTGGTGTTGATCCTTTTATAGAAAAAAGTGCAGCCAAAAAGAAGAAAAAAAATAAACCAAGTAAGTAGAAAGAGAAAGCAAAGCAAAAAGTAAATATATTGTGTGTGTTAAACATATTAAATAAATTTTGGCTGAAAAAAACTTTAATTTTTTAAACTTTAACAAATATAATAATTTTAGTTTTTATACATTAATTAGATTTAGTTATACATTAATTAGATTTAGTTATACATTAATTAGATTTACTCTATGTTTTTCTAATTTGGAATATATTATTTAGTAAAATAACTATTTTTTTGCTGTTTTTTTCTCATTTGTAGAATGTGGCGCGCCATCTTTAACCACAATCATATAAGCAACTAAAAGAACAAAATAAGATATTAAAAAGTATAAAACTACACATAACATATTGCAAGTAGTAGGCAAAAGAGGAAGAATGGGTAAGCAAGCGATGATTGCGATTGCTAGCAAGATTCTCCAAGATTTTTTTTGTTTTACTGATAAAAGCACACAACCTAAAATTAAAAGTAAAATAACAAAAGGAAGAAATTCAGATTTTATGATGCAAAATTGCGCGCAAAACGTTTTTTCTTGATATATATAATTAATCATTGTGCTGTATGCTGTCATTGATGTATAAATAGTATATTTTCCACTTTCGCTAAGTTCAAGATAATATATTCCATTTTCATTTGTTGTAATATTTTGTTTTTTTCCAGAAAGGAACATATAAGTTAAATTAAAAAAGGGCAAAGGTTCTCCATATTGGTCTTTGACAAAAATAATTAAAATTTTATCATCTTGCCGCAATGTAATATTTGGGATTATTGTTTGTTTTTGCAAGTACACACTAAAATTTGCTTGGTTATAACAAGTTCTGTTTATACTTGGGGCAGTAATTGAGAAATTATAAATGCCGAGTTCATTAGCTAAAAATTGCAATGTTTTGTTTTGGTAATAATAATCTATAATTTTATTTCCTGATGGAAAGATTATTTCAACACGCGCATCGTATATTGGTTGGTTGTAAACATTAAAAATATTCAATGTTGAGTTTTTGAGATAGTTGATTTTTAGTTCATAATAGATAGTCTCATTTTTTAAACAAGATTTGTATTTTTGTCGGGAAACAGAATAATGCCTTTGCTTTAGCTTAACTTGAATTGTTGGCTCTTTTATTTTTCCAGTATAATTTACAAAAAAATTTTGATCAAAAATAATGCTAAATTTTGGCAAAGACCAAAACACAGGAACATAATTTACAGAGTAATTTACAATAGGAGAATTCCAACTTTGACCTGGATTTAAAATTGTGTTTGGTGTGAAAATAAAATATTGGTTGGCATTGCAGGGTTGAGAATTACAAATAGATGTTTCATTTCCTTCCCACAAACGAATTTCTGTTAAATTTATTTGGGTTTCTGAAGGATTTGAGAAAATTGCAGATGCTTTCCAAATGTCGCCCTCGCGCGATTTTTCAACAATATTTTCAGCAGTTGTTAATGCAGAACCAAAGTAATTTTCTGTGCTATTATGTGAAGAAAGTATTTCTATTTCAGCATCTGCAAGTTGATGTGATGGCAACTTATAGGAATTTTCAAAATAAGCATAAAATGTTGTTGATGCGCTTTTATTTAAAGTTTGTTTCCAAATTACTTGGTTTTCTGAAATATTTCCATTACTTTCTTTTATTTTTCCAGGCAATGTTTTTTTAAGTGTTAGGTTTATTGGTTTGTTTAATTTGTTTTGTATTGTGATTGCTAAATTTATGCCTGTTTTTTCATTTTCAGTTACTTGTGAGGGAACTATGCTTTCAGAGATATGCAAAATGCTTTGCGATTTGTTTCCAAAAAACTGTTTTTTTTCGCCAGATTGCAATTCATTAATAAAAATAGGGCATATTATTGTGTTGTTTTGACTATCTTTCCAATTTACAGAAGCATCGCAAGACAGATTTATGTTCCAAATGCGGCTATTAGTAGGGTTATATATTTCAAGAGTGATTTGTTTTTCTACAATATATCGGTTATTTTGCTCAACAATATTCCCTGATTCTACAATGTTTATTTGTGGATTTAGAGCGTGCGCCGATGTAAAAATTATTAAACTCAACAAACTGAAACTCAAAAATAGTGCAATATTGTTTTTCATATACTATTTGTAAAAAATATTTATGCAATTACTCCACTTTGTTTCGTAATTTATAAATATTTTTCTTTAAAAATATTTATGCTTAAAAAACCATTGCAATTGCGCGCATATCAACAAAACATTTTGACAAATATTTTAAACAAAAATTCGCTTGTTATTTTACCAACAGGAACAGGAAAAACCTTTCTTGCTTTGGCTTTGGCAGTTGAAAAGTTAAAAACCCACCCAAATCAAAAAATTTTAATAATGGCTCCGTCAAAACCATTAGTGCACCAGCATTTTTTGACATTTGTTGAGTTTTTAGATGCTGAAATTGTTGAAATTACAGGTCAGGTTCCTGCTTTTAATAGAGAGAAAATATATGCACAAGCAGACATTATTATAGCCACACCGCAGACAATTGAGAATGATCTTATTACTGGTCGCTTGGACTCTAATAATTTGTCGTTTGTTGTGTTTGACGAAGCGCATCATGCGGTTTCTAATTACAGTTATGTATTTATTTCAAAGTTTTTTCAAACAAAGGATTCAAAACCGCAACATCTTGGACTTACTGCTTCTCCTGGTAGCAACCAAGAAAAAATTGATGAAATTATAAACAATTTGTTTATCAAACACATAGAAATTAGAAGCGAGGAAGATAAAGATATGAGTTTGTATATAATGAAAAAACAAATAGAGTGGAGAAAAATAAATTTGCCGGAACAATTTTTGAGCATAAAAAAAGCACTAACTGTTGCTTCAAAAACTTTACAAAAGCAATTATATAACTTAGGTTTTTCTGTTGAAAATAACAGCAAACGAGACTTAATCTTGCTGCAAAACAAACTTCACAACCTTGTAGCAAATAGTGGTGAAAAAACAGTTTTTCGCGCACTATCTTTGCTTGCTGGACTTATAAAAGTAGAATATGCAATTGAACTTTTAGAAACGCAAGGGATTAGCGCACTTTTAGGGTTTTTTGAGAAATTAAAAAAGCAAAAATCAAAAGCAGCAAAATCGCTTTTATCTGATGAAAATTTTAAATTTGCTTGTGAAAAAGCACAATATTTATCAACAGAAAAGTTGGAACACCCAAAAATACCAGAGTTAGTGAAAATTATTGAAGAAAACAAGAACAAGCAAATCATTATATTTTCGCAATACCGTTCTACTGTTGATGTGATTATTAACTCGATTTGCGCGGTTTGTGTTCCTGTTAAGCTTATCGGGCAAAAAGAAGGGATGACACAAAAACAACAACAAGCAGCAGTTGAGCGATTTAGGCAAGGAAAATCAAATGTGCTTGTTTGCACTTCTGTTGGCGAAGAAGGCTTAGATATTTTGGGGGTAGATATTGCTATTTTTTTTGAAGCAGTTCCGTCTGAAATCCGCGCAATTCAACGCGCAGGCAGAGTGGCGCGCCACAAAGTTGGCAAAATAATTATTTTCTTGGCAAAAGGAACGCGCGACGAGGTTTATTTTTGGAGCGCGCAATGGAAAAAAAAGCAAATGAAAAAAACAATAGATATTTTAAAAAATAACAACTTTGCTGATAAATCTTGGCAACCAGATAAAAATTCTTTTGCTGATAAATCTTCATCTTCAAGCAAAAGTCATAAGAATCTTTTGGATTTTGAATAAGTGTAGGTATTAATATGTTTAGTTTGAATAAGCAATAATTAATAGTGAAATGTTTAGATTTGTTAATAAGCAACAATTAATAATAAAACATTTAGATTTGTTAATAAGCAACAATTAATAATAAAATATTTAGATTTGTTAATATAAAATACTTAGTGGTAAAATGTTTAGTTTGTTAATAAGCATTATGATAGGCGAAATAGAAATAAACAACATAATAAGTAAAATGAAAAATAATGATTATGTTAAGACTTTCAAAAATATGATTAAACACAACATCACAAACCAAGCCCAAAAACAAGAAGTAGCAGTGGCTTTTTCTGGCGGCGTTGATAGTTCTGTTTTATCAAAATTATTAAAGGATTTGGGTTATACACAAACTTGCTATGTTGTTGGTGTAAGTGGTTGTAGTGATTTTAAGATAGCAGAATTGTCTTGCTGTGAGATAGGTATTAAATTAAAAAAAATAATTGTCTCTGAAAAAGAAATTAGTGATGCAGTTGAAATTTTGGGTAAAATTTTGAGCGCGCTCTATGAAAAGCATAAAGACGAATTTTTGCGTCCTACTCTACTTTCAATTTCTTATAATCTGCCTTTGTTTTTTGTTGCAAAATATGCTGTTGAAAATATTGTTTTTGTTGGTCAAGGACCTGACGAACTTCTTGGAGGTTATAGTCGCCACAGCAAAATGTTATTTGACGCAGCAGTTAAAGAAATAGCAAAAGATACAAACAATTTACACTTTGTTTTGCTTCAAAACAAAGCAATATTTGATTATTTTGATAAGAAGTGCGCGCTTCCCTATATAAGCACAGAAATTGCAGATTTTTGCCTTGATTTGTTGTTTGAACTCAAAATAAATAACAAAACCAACAAATACCTTTTAAGGTTGCTGGCAAAACATCTTAGATTGAGCAATGAAATTGCTTTTAGGAAAAAGAAAGCGAGCCAATATGGATCAGGAATGTGGAAAATTGTAAACAAACATCTTAAAAATAGTTCTGCTTTTGTATGTTTTTTGTTAGCTTGTGGATAAATCTTCAAAAATTATATGTCTGTTCCTGAATTTATTCCAAAAATAATTATAGATTCGCGCGAATTTCATTCGCTTGTTACGCGCGAACTTGCTTTACTTGGCGCGAAAATTGAAATGAAGCCTTTAGATGTTGGTGATTATGTTGTTTCTTGCGATGTTGTTGTAGAAAGAAAAGAAATAGGAGATTTTATTTTATCTATTTTAGACAACCGCCTGTTTGAGCAACTAGCGAATTTAAGGAAAGCAGAGTCACCAATTTTACTCATAGAGGGAACAAATTCTACACACAATCTTGGCCCAAATGCATTTTTTGGAGCATTAGCATCTGTGGCTGTTGATTTTAAAATTCCAATATTGTGGATGAAAAATAGTAATGAAAGCGCGCGCTTTTTGTTTCAGCTTGCCAAACGCGAGCAGTTTGATTTAAAAAAAGAAGTAGTAGTCAGGTGTCAAAAGAAAATATCAACAATTCAAGATACGCAAGAGTTTTTTATCGCTGGTTTGCCTAATATAAATACTGTGTTGGCGCGTCGACTTCTTAAAAAATTTAAAACACCTAAAAAAATTGTTGTTGCTTCCAATGAAAAACTTCAAAAAGTTGAAGGGATTGGCAAGAAAAAAGCAGAACAGATAAGAGAGGTTTTAGATAAATGCTATTAAATATGTAGAAAGTAAAACGTTTTGAAAGTTTTGATCCAATAAAAACATACCATAACAAAATAGTTTATAATTATAATATTACCAAATTAATATATTTCCCTAACAAAATAGTTTATAATTATAATATTACCAAATTAATATATTCCCCAACAAAATAGTTTATGACTAAAACAGCGTTAGACTATGTCAAAACATATTTTACTTATGCTATAATTGTATTTATTTTAATGCTTTTGATTAAGCAGATTATCACAACATCTTTTCCAACAATATCATTTATTCCTATTGATAATACTCCAACACCAACAGCAGAAATTCAGATGCAGGAATTAAAGAAGCAAATAGCAGCCCATAAGCAGTTAACTTTTGCGCGCGCAGTTGAAAATACTATTTTTGATTTTAAGGATTATTTATTTTCTCAAGTGATGTATAGCTTAAAAATTGAAAGCAATAAACAGCTTGTGTTTTTTTACGGAAGAATTCCTGTGTGCGAAGGTGATAAAGTAGTTTATAGGGGAGCTAATTTAATATATGATTTTGATGAAAAAAAGCCAAAATACCTTGAAATTTTTAATTCTCGAGTTGAATTTGGTTGTAATATTCACTTTGCCATAGAACAAGCAGACATTATTGCTAGTGAAGTTAAATCCAAATGCCTTGCTTTTGATCCTGAGCCGATGTGGATGTTTGTATGTGGAAATAAAACCTTTT
Organism: Candidatus Huberarchaeum crystalense; assembly: GCA_002789275.1. Classification (GTDB taxonomy): domain Archaea; phylum Huberarchaeota; class Huberarchaeia; order Huberarchaeales; family Huberarchaeaceae; genus Huberarchaeum; species Huberarchaeum crystalense. The sequence goes on from PFSX01000054.1 coordinate 9,666, forward strand.
TAGTAGATGTTAAGACCTGCCAGTTAAAACCTTCTGTTGATTAGTGTATATTTAATAGATGTTAAGACCTGCCAGTTAAAATCTACTGTCTCTTAGTAAATAGATTTATGAATAAAACTATAAAAAACAAGCTAAAATTATAAACAATATATTTTTCTATTGTGTTTCTTTATAAAATATATAAAAGTTGTTTCAAACTTTTTATATTATTTTTAACTTTGTTAAAATATCTTATGGCTAAATACAAAACTTTACGAAGATTAGCGAGCGACATTTTGAAAGTTGGCGAAACTAAAATAAAGTTTGACGCAGGGTATGCTGATGATTTCAAGAGTTCTGTTACGCGCGAAGATGTTAAAGCGTTAATCAAAGCAGGCGCGATTTTCAAAGTAAAGAAAGTTGTCAAAAGTAAAGAAAAACAAGCAAAAAAAAATAAAAAGCAAGGCCAAGGACGAAAAAGAGGCACTAAAAATGCAAGAACCCCACGAAAAGAACAATGGGTGAAAAAAGTGCGCGCACAACGTGACGAATTAAAAAAAGCAGTAGAAAGTCTTAAACTTACTTCAAAAACAAAGCGAAAATTTTATTCTCAAATTTCAGGAGGCAAATTTAAATCAAGAGCTGATCTGCGAAGGGGCCTTGAGTCAGAAAGAATGTCAGAAGAAAAAGACAACCTTTCTAAATCAAAAGACAAAAAAACAAGATTAGGAAGAAATCAAGATGAAAGCCAAACAAAAAGACAAAAAAATAAGGAAGAAGGAAAATTAAGATGAAAGCAAGGCAAATTTACAAAAGACGGCGCAAAGGCAAGACATATTATCAAAAGCGAATAAAACTTTTGCTTTCAAGATTGCCAAGATTAGTTGTTAGATTTACAAACAAACACATTATTTGCCAAATAGTTGAATATAAAGAAAAAGGAGATCTTGTAAAAGCAACTTGTTTTGATAATAAAAATCAAGAGGGCTGCCAAAAAGCAGGTGTAAAAATTGGAGAAAAGGCAAAAGAGCTTGGAATTAAAAAAATGATTTTGGATTTAGGGCTTGGGAAAAATAAAGCAAGAGTTGTAGCGTGCGCGCGCGGTGTTTTAAGCACAGATGTTGATTTGCCATTTTCATTTGATGAAAGTAAAAAAGAAGATAAAGATAAAACTAAAAAAAATGAAGAAAAACCAAAAGTAAAGAAAGAGCAGAATTAGTTGGCATGGTAGAGCGCGCCTTTTTACTTTGTTAAAAAATATATGGTTGATTTAGACAATAAAAATAACAGAGGAACAAAAGAAAAAGAGAGCGGTGTTGAAGCAGAGAAATTATCTGATTCAAAAATATCAACAATATCTCTGCCTAAAAATCAAGAAAACCAAACCCCTGATAGTGTTTTTGTTAAAAAAGCTGCTGAAAATATAGCAGAACCTGAAAAACAAGATAATATAGCAGAACCTGAAAAACAAAAAAGCAAGTGGGGACTAAAGAGAAATGCAAGAAATTTTTCAAGTAATCGCCGCGAACCAGAACAAAGCGCGCCAATTGTTGTTAAAACGCGCCTCGGAAAGCAAGCAATAGAAGGAAAAATAACAGAAGAGCAACTGCTTGAAAAAAGAAAGCAAATTTTAGAAACTGCAATAGTTGATAAAGTTTTTCCTGAATTGGAACACCAATATATTGAACTTGGCTATATTATTGGAAAAGGAGGAGCAGGTGTTAGAGGAATATTTTTGAACACACAGCGAAAGCATAAGAGCGGAAACAGAACCTCATCTAAAACTTTGTGTGTGGTTGGAAATAAAAAAGGAGTTATAGGTTATGGTTATGCAAGTGGCGGGGCAGATAAGATGCGTGCAAAAGACAAGAGTTTAACTGTTGCAAAAAAAAGCATTTTTAAATTTAATAGAGGAAGCGGTTCTTGGGAAACCAGCGATGCAAAAGAAGAACATAGCTTGCCATTTAAAGTTGAAGGCAAAGTCGGCGCAGTCAGAGTTATTTTGATTCCTGCTCCAAAAGGTACAGGTATTGTTGCGTCAAAAGAATTGAAAAAAGTTATTCAATTAGCAGGTATTGAAGATGTTTATTGTAATGTGCGTGGGTCCTTGAAAAACAGATTGGGTGCAACAAAAGCACTAATTAAGGCCTTGGACAAAACAACAAGGATGCGGGGCTAAAATGTTAAAAAAACTCGCAAAAAACACAAAGTTTGTGGCAAAAAAACCAATAAGCATTATAACCAACATCAAAACACCAGAAACAGCAAAATTGTTGTTTGTCTACCGCATCAGAGGAACAGTTAGTGTGAGGGATACTATTCGAGAGACAATGAGGGTGCTTAATCTTCAATATTCTCATCGCGCAACTCTTTTGCCAAATACAAAGCAAACCCGGGGTTTTTTAAAGAAAATTAAGGATTTTATAACATATGGGGCATTATCTAAGGAAGCAGTAAAACTACTACTTGAAAAAAGGGCGCGCATTCTTGGAGACAAATTGCTTACAGAAGAATATTTATCTAAAAACACAAAATACAAAACATTTGACAAACTCGCAGACGCACTATTTAAAGGAGAACTTTTGTACAAGAATATTCCAAATATTAAGAACTATTTTAAACTACCTCCTGCTAAAGGCGGATTTGGACGAAAAGGTGTTAAAAAAACATATCCTATTGGTGGCGCGCTCGGAGACCGTGGGGTTAAAATTGATGAATTTATTAAAAGAGTTGTATAAGTTTGTAAGCATATTTTACTATAGATTTTGTTAATTTTTCAATATATTGGTTGTTTGGATTAAGATATGTAAAATCTACTTTGATATTGTAAGGTAAGGATATATTCTTCTTTGAATTTTTATTGCGTTTAATATTGTATTTAAGAATGTTGTCAAGGAAGTTAAACATAATATTCGTTAGATAGTAATACTTCTAATTAAAGACAAATAAACTTTTGCTAAATAAGTTAAAAATAGATAAACTTTTGCTAAATATATTATGTTAACGACCATAGCATAGAGGAAACACCTGGTCCCATTCTGAACCCAGAAGTTAAGCTCTGCGCGCGCGTATTTGTACTGCCTACGGGTGGGAAGATTTGCGTGTTGTTAACATATTTTTGTTTTTGATTCTTATTTTTCTACAAAATATTATTGCTAAAAAATTTAGTGTTAGTATTATTCAAAAACAAAATAAACTAACACAATATGTTTTTTGTCAAAAATTACACCCAAAATCCTTTAAATTGTTTCCTTTTTAAACTATATGTTTAAATATATTATTACACACAAAATCTTTTAAATTGTTTCCTTTTTAAACTATGTGGTTTAAATATATTATGGTAAAACTTGTTTTGCAAAATGTTAGCACTTTACGCGGAATTGTAGGAGTTTTGAATGATATTTTAAAAGAGGCAAAATTCAAGATGACCAATGATGGTGTTCATATGTCTGCCACTGACCCTGCGAAAATTATAATGATTGTGCTTGATATTCCCCGAACTGGCTTTGACGAATATATTTGTGAAAAAGAAGTAGAATTAGGGGTTAGTATTGAAGAATTTTACAATGTGCTGAAGCGCGCAAATAAAGGTGAAACAGTGCAAATTGAAAATATTGACAATAAACTTAAAATTATAACTACAGGTAAAGTTACGCGCGAATTTGTGCTTCCTTTGATTGAATCAATTGAAGATGCTCCGAAAATAACAACAGGAGAATTTTCAGCAAAAATAGTTGCAGAAACAGACATTATTGTTACTGCTATTGATGATGCTTCAATTATTTCTGATGAGTTGGTTTTTAAAGCCACACAGGGGAATTTTGAAGTTGCTGCAAAAAGCGAATTTCACTCAACAAATCTCAATCTAATCAAAGACAAATTAATTGATCTAAATGTTAAAGAGAGCGCGCAATCTACTTTCTCTATTGACTATTTGCGCAGAATTTTTGCCACTTCAAAACTCGCGCCAGTCGCAGAACTTAATATTAGCACTAACCATATAGGTAAATTTTCGTTTAGCGCGACAGATATGTTTAGAATGTATTTCCTGCTTGCTCCAAGAACAACAGATTAAATTAATTGAAAATATTAAAAATAAAAATTCTCTGATTTTAATAAGGTTTGGTTAGTATCACTCATAAACCATGCTTTTAATAGGATTTTGAAGATAAAAATGGCTTAATAATATAAACTTTTTCCTAAAACAATATATAAAATATATAAATATATGCTAAATAACATATGCCGAGGAGATCAGGAGGTTTAAGATCAGGTACGCGCTATAAATTGCGAATTAAAAGCAGAGATAAAGGAGCACATAATATTGCAAAACAATTGCAAGATTTTAAAAAAGAGGATATTGTTATGATTAGAACAATTGCAAATTGTCATTCTGGAATGCCAAATTCTCGCTTTTTGGGCAAGCAAGGGAAAATTGTTGGTAAAAAAGGTAGATGTTATGCTGTTTCGGTTTTAGATGGTAGCAAGGCAAAAATAGTAGTTGCACATCCAGTACATCTTCAAAAGCTTGGCGGACTAGCAGTACAAATAAGTAAAACTAATGAGGGAGTAGTATAAATGGTGAAAATTAGTAGGAGTATGATTTAATGGGAGATATTCTTGAAATAAAAAACATTACAGTTGCTGAAGCAAAAGAAATTATAAATACTCAATTGAAAGATAAAAAAGATTTGTCGCTTGCTGAGGGAAAAATTAAGGATTTTTTTAACAAAACAACAACACCTTCTGTTGAAAAAGTTAGGGTGCAGGCAAAAGAACTTGACTCTTTAGGTTTGCCTTTTGAGTTGGTTGTTCAACTTTTAGACATGCAACCGCAAGACACAGATGATTTGCGTTTAGCATTTTCAAAGCAGCTTGTTGATTATGATTCATCAATGCAAACAAAGATACTTAAAGTATTTAGGGCGTGAAAATGATTGAAGGAAAGGACGAAATTGGTTATGTACTTGATTTTTTTATGCCAACAGATAGAAAGTCATTTAGATCAAAACACACTTCATTAGTTCAAATAATAGGAAACAAGACCTTTTATTTGCTAGAATGCGTGCCACGGCTTGGTGCTACTTTTATACCTGGCGAGAAAATATATATTGGAGACCAGAAGCGAGATAAAATTCAATATATTGCAGGAACTGTATTTCCGTCAAGCATGACACGGAGCGCGCGCCTAAATTTGCTTGATGTTTGCAAAAAAATTGTTGCAGATAATGAGCAGAAATTTATTAAATTTATTAATATTGCTCCTCCAATTTCAGCACAGCACCACAGTTTAGGAATGCTTCATGGAATAGGGCCACACAATTTGAGAGATATTTTGGAAGAGCGCGCAAAAAAGCCTTTTGAGAGTTATGATGATTTTAAAGTACGTACTGATATAAATATTAAACCAATACTTGCAGAACGATTAAAGCGCGAGATAGAGGGAAATGAAATTGTTTGTTTATTTGTTACGCGCAGAACACCAGAAGAAAGGTAGTTGCGATTTTGTTTAAGATTGTATTTTAGAAAAAATTTTAAAAACTTTATGAACAATTATTTTATTGCCATTAAGTTGCCATCTGATATTGTAGCAAGCGTTTTCTCTGTTGGCGCGCAAATCAATGAGTTTAGCAAATCAACAATTGTGTCTTATGAAAATTTACATATTTCTCTTAAATTTTTAGGTGGAGCACTTTCTGATAGACAAGTTGAAGAAGTAAAGAGCGCGCTGCAATCAATCAAATCAAAAATATTTTTGATTCAACTGCGCGGCATAGGTGCATTTCCTTCACAGCAATTTGCGCGTGTTATATGGCTTGGAGTTGAAGAATCAAAACCGCTTTTTGGTTTAAGAAAGCAAATTGATGCTGTTTTGCCACCATTATCTCAAGCAGATGTTCACAACTTTGTTCCACATTTGACACTCAGTAGAATAATTTCTGTTTTTGATAAATTAAAAATGGCGCGCTTTTTCAAGCTCTATAAAAAAACAGATTTTGGAGTTTTTGAGGTTAAGGAGTTTTATTTTATGATGAGCAAAACCTCAAAGATAAGAACAACATATGAAGTTTTGGCAAGTTATAGTCTTGTGAATTAATAGAGCATTTATGAATTTGGCAAGTTATAGTCTTGTGAATTAATAGAGCATTTATGAATTTGGCAAGTTATAGGGGCGTATTTTTTTTTATCTCGGATAAGAATCTTTGTATAATCTTTTCTATTATTTTATGCATACTTCTTGCTGCTCCTTTTGTTTGTTTTGTTTCAGTTATTTCATTATGTCGCTGCTGTTCTTTTAATTTTTTTTTTCCATTATCAGCAAACCCATTAAAACAAGTTTCATATTTTTCAATAAGTTTGTCTGTTTTATTAGAGTATTCATTTATTTTATTTATATATTCATTTAATATATCTTTGATTTTGTCTTTATTTGAGATTATATAAGACACTCCAACCAAAGGACTTGTTAACGCATTTGAAATAAGAAGCCATTTTGTTATTTCATAATCGCCTGTTGCTGTCGCGCCAATAACGCTACCAATATATGTCAAAAGCCCTAATTTGTATGCTTTTAGAGAAACATTTGTTTTTGTGTCTTCTTTCATGTCGCAGTAAAACTTCCACGCAAACGGAAAACATATTGCGCTTAGTGAAAAGCCACCACTAGCCCCGCCTAAATAATACCACAAGTTCTTGATATATTTATTGCTTGTTGCTCTTTCTGATATGTTGTATTCAACAACGTTTTTTAATTTTTTTTTGTTGTTGGTTTTTAATTGGTTGTATCTTTTTGTTTTATTATTTAACCAAGCCATATTATATTTGTATTAAAAAGGAGTTTTTAAACTATTGTATTATAATATATTATGAAAGAAGAAATAAACTATGAAGATGAAGTAAAAAAATATCTACAATCACCAACCCCAAGAGTGGAGAAAGTAAATAAAATACTTGAATATATAGAAAAAAACAATATATTTCTGCTTATGATTCAATTTTTTCTTTAGAACCTGAAGAACAAAAAGATTTAAAAGAGAGATTAGGAGAGAAAGGGTTAAAGAAGTTAACCTATGAGATAGCAAAGAAAGCTTTCTATATGTCTATTTATTATTTAGGTAAAATGGCTAAAAGTAAGAATATTGAGGATATTAATAAGAATTATTGTCTTGCAGTAGATGGAATAGGAATGATAGATAGAATAGTATCTTGTGCTTTTCTTTTCTATAGAATACCTAAAGAGGGGGGAGAGTTTAAAGCTTTGAATGAAGAAGGAAGGAGAATAATTGCAAACTATATAGAAAAAATCAAATCCTCACTATTACCAGAAGCAAGTTCAACAAAAGTTTTTTACGAAAATTTAATAGATCTTCTTAATGATACTCATGCTTTTGTTATGGAAAAACAAAAAAACTATAACCTTGCTGTTCAAGAAAAAACCGACACAGACAACATAAACAAAATACCTATTCAAGGAGAAAACAACACAAAAGATAACAGCGGTGTAACAATGGTTTTGTTTGTTTTTGTTCTGGTATTAGCAGTATTTTTAATAGGTTCAGCAATCCTAACGAGCTTGCCATTCACTATGTTTGATTAAGACAAAGACAACAACATAAAACAACTTTAAAAATTAAAACTTATTCAAACTGCTGCTCCATTGCGCGCATCATATTTTTGTATTTTTTTGGCATTTTTCCGTCTTGTGCTTCTCCAAGCATTGTTTTCATTAGTTTAAACTGCTTAAAAAACTCTGCAACCTCACGCTCAGGAACCCCGCTTCCTTGCGCGATTCGTTTTATTCTTGATAAATTGATTATCTCGGGGTTTTTTCTCTCATCTTTTGTGCAAGAATCAATAACAAATTTGTATTTTTTCAATTTTTCTTCGCCAACTTCAAGCATATCATCAGGAATTTTTTGCGAAAAAAGAGGAAGCTTACTGATAATACTTTTAAGCGGACCTAATTTTTTCATTGAGTTCATTTGGCTATAAAAAGTGTTTAAATCAAACTGACTAATGTCGCTAATGTTTGTATCTTCTAGTTCTTTGCTTTTTTTCAAATCTTCAATTTTTTCCATTAATGTCTGAATATCTCCGTATCCTAGAAGCTCTGAAACAAATCTTTGCGAATTAAATTGCTCAAATTGCTCCATTTTTTCACCTGTTCCAATAAAATACACTGGCGCGCCAGTCATTGCACTTGCAGTGATTGCTCCTCCGCCTTTGGCAGAAGAGTCCATTTTTGTTAAGATTACTCCATTAATTCCAACAGCATTTTTAAATAGTTCTGCTTGTTTTTTTGCACTTTGCCCAATGTCTGCACCAAGAACCAAAAAGCGATAGTCTGGTCTTATTTCTTTTGTTATATATTTTATTTCTTCAACAAGCCCTTTGTCAAGCATTGATCTTCCTGCTGTATCAAAAATCAAAACATCAAAATTATTTTTATAAGTGTTGATTTCGCTTTTCCATTTTTCTACAACCTGCTTAATGTCTTTGCTTTTTTTATCAATAAATACAGGAACTTCAATTTGTTGTCCTATTTGCTCGATCTGGTCCATTGCCCCCGGCCTTGTTGTGTCAAGTCCAAACAAAGCTGCGCGCTTTCCTTTTCGCTTGAAATATAGCGCAAGTTTACCTGCTGTTGTTGTCTTGCCATTTCCAAACAGCCCACAAAGCAAAATAGAAATAGGTTTTCCTTTTTTTAATTCAAATTTTGTTTCAGCTCCGCAAATTTTTGCAAGCTCTTTGTATAAAGTAGTAATAAGGTGGTCGCTCGCAGTAGAAATCGCATTTTCTTTTAGTACAGTTGATTTAATCTTTTCGCTGAGTTGAAACACAAGTTCTACATCAACATCTGCGCGAATAAGAGCGCGCTGCAATTCCAAAATCACTTTCTCAACTTCTTGTTTATTCAGCTGATTTTTTCCACTAATATTTTCTATAATTTTGCAAAGAGATTTGCTTAGATTGTCTAACATATGTTTTTTAATTTTTGAGTATTTTTGTGTTTAATTTTATTACTAATATCTTGCGAGGATAAAGTTAATTGTTGTTATATTAATAATTTGTTTATGATATTTATTATACTATAGCAAACCCAACAATCTATTTTTCTTTAGGTTTAGTTAAATTTGCTAAAGTTGTGTTAAAGTGACAATAGTTATTAAAAGGAAGGTATTTATAAGAGCAGATTTATTATTTTTTGTATATATTCTTTAGTCACATTATCTATCACATCTGACTTAAATATTTTTTGTATATTTTTTTCAAATGTTAAAAAGGGTTCGTAGGTTGTGGTTGAGTCAGTTGAATTATGATTTATATATTTTTTAGCAATATTGATTTATAAAAAAAATATGGTTTATAAAAGGCCTTCTTGGGATGAGTATTTTATGAAAATTGTAGACGTTGTTGGCTTGCGATCCACTTGTGACAGAGGGCGCGCAGGTTGCGTAATTGTAAAAAATAACCATATTTTATCTATAGGTTATGTTGGCTCTCCGCCAGGGTTACCACATTGCGATGAAATAGGGCATTTAATAATCAAATCAACAGAAGAAGGTGATAATTCAGGAAAATTGCATGATCATTGTGTTCGTACAATACACGCAGAACAAAATGCCATATGTCACGCAGCTAGAATGGGGGTGGCGTTAGAAGGAGCAACACTTTATGTTAAAATGGAGCCTTGTCCTGTTTGCTGCCATCTAATAATTGCTGTGGGTATAAAAAGAGTTGTGTGTCAATATAAATATCACACTGCTAAACAAACTAGAGATTTGTTTAGACAAGCAAAGATTCAACTCGTTGTTTTGGAAAATAAAGAAGTGGAATATAAAAAATAGTTTTTTTTGCTTTCTGTTATTTTATGTTTTTTGTGGGTTTGATTTTCATTTTTTTCATAACTTCATCAACTTGCTTGTGGCTATTCTCTAAACTTCCCGAATTGTCAATAAAATAATCAGATATTGCTAAAATATTTCCCATTCCTTGTTTTAGTTCGCGCCGAGTGCGTTTGTTGAAATTTGCGCGCGAATCAGCGCCTTCATCATCATATCTGTTGCGATTCTTTGATCTTTTATACCGCATATCTGCGTCTAAATTTACTGCGAGCTGTTTGAAAGGGCCTAACAATTTGTTTAGTTGTTTATAAGAGTATATTGTTTTAATTCCAGAAACTACAAACTTTTTTATATCCCTCTTTTTTTGCTTTTCAATTTTTTCAATTACTTTGTCAATAATGTATTTGTCTTTGTATTTTTTAAATAAATAGGTTGCTGCCCACAACACATTTTTTTTATTTGCAACACTCCTTTCTTGTTTAGCAAAATCCCTGACAATATTTCCTGTTTCAATATGGTAAAAACCATATTTTTCGGCAAGATGTTTTGCGATTGATGATTTTCCAGAAGAGGGCAAGCCAACAACAGCTACAACTGTTATTTTGTCTTTTGTTTTAGTGGTTTTTGTATTGCTTCCTATATTTTTAATCTTTAATTGTTTCTTGACAAGATTTTCAGCAAGGTTGTTTTTTATCTCCATATTTTTAATCTTTAATTGTTTCTTGACAAGATTTTCAGTAAATTTATTTTTATTTAATCTAATTTTTGTTATTTTTAATTTCTTGTTATCTTTAATTTTCGCTACCATCAAACAAACCCTAAAATTTTATAAATCAAATAGTTGTTGAAAATCTCTAATTTTCTTAGATCATCTGATGAGAATGCAATTATATTCTCTTTGCTAACATCTATGCCTGTATTTTTTAAAGTTGCGTAAATTATTACAAAAGTTCCAGAGCTTTTGTTTGCCAATTTAATTAATTCTGTGTCTGTCTCGATACTACAGGTTGCGTTGAGATATCTATACTCTCCGTTTGCACAAAAAGATCCAAACTCAAACAAAGGAATAAGTCCTTCTGACGGATTGTTTTTTTCAGTTATTATATATATTCGCTTCGCGCTTTTTATTCCATCAACAGACAAATTTGCGAAATTTGGCTCATTTTTTAGATTAAGCACATCTTGACAATTAGCATAAAGAGTCACATTTTTTTTGTTTAGTGTTAGATTAGATATTTGGTAAATATTAAATTGATTTTTTGTGTTAAATTGCCAGGGCGTGCCATCTATAATAAAGCTTGCAGAGGTTGCGTTTTCTTTGATCAACTGACATATTGGGGGTTGCTGATCTTGTTGAGCAAACAGCAAATAACAACACGCAACAATGCAAATTAGTCCAAATAATCCTAATATAATAAGATTTTCTTTTAAAAAACAAATTAATATAGAGGGTTGGTTTTGTGGGCAGGGTTTAGTGTTTTGATTTTTTTTATTGATTTGTTGAGATTTGTTTTTTTTATTTTTAACAAGAGTAGGAATATTTTGTTGCAAGATTTCATCTTTTTTATTTTTAATTTGAAGAGATTTGTTTTTTTGTTTAGGAGATTTTTGTTTTTTCTTTTTGCTAACCATAGTATTTTTACAAATATATTATGGTTCAGATTAATGTTTCTTACAAAGGCAAAACGCGCGCCTTTAAAATTGAAGGAGAAAATGAAAAAAAGTTATTTAACTCTAAAATTGGCGACAAAATACAGGGTGGTAGTGTTGTTTCAGATTTGTATGGCTATGAATTGCAAGTTGCTGGAGGCTCAGATAAATCAGGTGTTCCTATGAACAAATCAGTTTTGGGAATTCAGCGAAAGGGTCTGCTTTTAAATAAAAATACTGTTGGCTATGTTGGGCATGGCGAAAGAAAAGGAACCCGTCGCAGAAAACTCGTAATAGGAACCACTGTTTTTAAAGGCACTGCTCAAATTAATTGCATTGTAGTTAAAGAAGGTGAAAAGAAATTTGATGAAATTTTTGAAGCAACAAAGCAAGACAATAAAAAAGAGGTAAAGAAATGATATGTGGCGTTTTTGAGAGCAAGATGAATGTTTTTGCTTTTGATAAAACTAAATTAAGGAAAGCAAAATGAGTATCATCTCTTCTTTTGATGCTTTTATATATATTTTGGTGTTGGTGTTGATCTTAGAGGCAATTACACTTGTTTTGCAATATTTTTTAGTTGATTTTGAAGGTGTTCAAAAGGCAAAGAAAGAAATTAAAGCACTTCAAGAAAAAGCAAAACAAGCAAGCTCTAAAAAACAAACAGAAATATCTAAACAAGTGCTTATGTCTACTTTTTCAATGATGAAATATCAAAAACAATATCTTATTGCATCTTTCATATTGTTTCCTTTATTCTTTTTCTTGCTTCAAAACCCTGTTTTTATGAGCATTTTTTCTAGTATTTTGACTTTAAATGTTGATTCTATTAGGCAAGTAATTTGTTCAGGAGAAGGATGCATCAGAGGACCGGTGCTTTTTATTTTTGGAGTATCGCTTAGTTGGTTTTGGACTTATATTTTGCTTTTTATGGCAGCTTCAATAATAGGATCAAAATTGTTTTTGAAGTATTAATTAGTTGATTATAGTGTTAGCAACATATTAGATTCTTTTGTTGTTTTTGAATATTAATTGTAAGGTGTAGGCAAATATGTTTGTTGTTTTTGAATTTGATTATTTTAGAGTTTTAAGGGTTTTAAATTAAACATTATTAATTACAACAAATTACAACAATAATATATGGTAGATTTCACAATCTTTTTGCAACCACTTTATCCTGTACTCATTGCTATCTTTTTTATGGCGTTGTTGTATGGAGTTTTATCTGCATCTAAAATATTTTCAGCAAGTATTGTTACAAATGCTATACTATCTGCTACTTTTGGTTTGTTGGTTCTTTTAGTGGTATGGGACACTAATGAAGAGGCTATTACTGGCTTTTTTGGGGTTTTGCCGATTTTGCTGATAATTTTATTAATTACAATAATAATTTTAGGAATGTTTGGCATTGATATGAAGACACTTATGGGTGACTTTAACCTTAAATATTATTTAGAGAGAAGATCTGAAGCAAAAGTAACTGGTTTAATTATTAAAGGAGTAATTTATCCTTTAATAATTGGTTTTATTTTTTGGTTTTTGATTGAATTTGTGTTTGTGCCCTTAAAAATGTTTGAGGTAAATCCTATTACTAGTCTTTTACATGCGTTTTTCACTCCAGATATATTTATCACTATTGTGATTATTATTAGTATGATTGCTTTGATGTGGTATTTTGTTAAGTCTGATTGAAAATAGAATTCTTTGAATGTTTGGGTTCTGTGAAAACTATTGGGGTTTTCTTATTAAACAATTATTATAATCTTTACACTCTAGAATTCTTTGAATGTTTGGGTTCTGTGAAAACTATTGGGGTTTTCTTATTAAACAATTATTATAATCTTTACACTCTTTGCTCGCAAAGTATCAGGGGGGGGAATTGAACCCCCGACCTCTAGATTATGAGTCTAGCGCTCTAAACCAACTGAGCTACCCTGACTTAAATTTTTTAAAACACATGACAACTATTAAAACAAACAAAACAAAAAAATCACAACATACTTGAATATTCAAATTTCAAATAGCGACACAAACCAATTATTTATTTTTTGTCAACTTCTCTAACTTTTCTTGTGCTTGTTGTATTGTGCGCTCCAAAACTTCTTTTAT
>PFSX01000058.1 GCA_002789275.1 Candidatus Huberarchaeum crystalense
AAAACCATTGGGGTTTTGCAAGCATATTTAGTCATAAGATATATATAGGGGGACAATGGCAATCTCCTCTTGATAAGGGAGAAAGCACTTATATACTTCAAAAAAAAGAAGGTGAGGGGGAAGGAGAATATACAAGAACATCAGAAAAAAGAGAAGATAGCCCAATTAGAAAGTTCTTAAATAGTCCCACCACAAACAACAATAGTTATCATTTAAAAATAGAGCCGGATGTAGGAAAAGATGGTATAGAGAAGGTAAAACTTTCAAATTTAGGAAAAACGCCTTTGGAATTTGAAGTATTCTCTCTTGAGATTGAAAATAGACAAACACCAACACCAACACCAACAATGTAAAATAATATTTAAGTATTGTTGCAAATCATCGCCAAATATATAGGATAATTTATCTTCATTTTATTCCAGCTAATGTGAAGCTTTGGAGCCCACATCTTGCAAAAATTATCTTTTTCTGCTTGCTGTTGCTTTCCGCGCCAAATCATCAGGCCAATTTGCGGGTGCCTAAATTTTTCTTCAGGAGTTATGTTGATTGGTTGAGTTTTTGCTGTTGATATTGAAGCTAGACACTGCGCAACATTGGTTAAATAAAACCAATTTTGCTTTTTAATTCTGCTAGCATATTTGTCTGCTTCTGCTAACCATAAATAACCCTCTGCTAAATCATTTGCATTTTTATAAATATAAGGCAAATTTTCTTCAAAACAATAAATCAAGTCAGTTGGGTAAAAATTGCTCTTGTTAGCAGACATTGCATCTAATGCTATTGAAAGTTTTTTGCTTTTTAGTACCCTGAATAAAATGTCATTTTCTTTTAAAAAAACATCCTTTCCTTTTAACAAATTTAGGTCATTGTCATTTATGCTATTTTTTCCAAAGCCAACTTGTTCTATTATGTTAATGCTGTTGCGAATATCAAAGCGCGCAATCTCCACAATTCTCGACAAAACACCATCATTCGCACTAATACTTTCTTTTTCACATATAAGTTTAAGTCGCTCTTTAATTTCTTCTTTTGTTGGCAAATTAAGCACAAGTTTTGTGCAGTCTTTTTTGCATTTTTTCTCAATTAAATAAATTTTATCACTTTTAATATCATTTCCTGTTAAAATCAAAGGCTGCTTTGTTTTTTGAATTACATCTACAAGCGACTGCAATCCGCCTCTATCTTCATTTCCTGCCATTCCATCAACTTCATCAATCAAAACAAGCCGACGACTGCCAAATAAACCTTGCTCTAGGGTCGCAGGAGCCACTTGGTGAATAATAGTGTCTTTGTTTCTGGTATCACTTGCATTGACTTCAAAAAATTCATAGCCAACTTCTTTAGCTAAAAGTGTTGCTAGTGTTGTTTTTCCAAGTCCTGCTGGACCTAAGAGCAAAAGAACTTTTCCTATTTTTGGCCAATAGCCTAGCCAGCGTCTTGCTGTTGCTACAGCCTCTTTATTTCCAACAAATTCACTTAAAGTTAAAGGAGCATATTTTGAAACAAACATATTTATTTTATACTTTTTATTTTGTAATTCAAAAACATAAAAATAAGTAATACACAAATACTTTTATAAATACAAATAATTTATGGCTACAACACGAAAATGGAGCTCATCATGGAAAGCGAGCGTTCAACCACGAAAGCAACGACTGTATAACTACAATGCTCCGTTGCATATTAAAAGTAAAATGGTTTGCGCGCACTTGTCAAAAGATCTTCAAAAAAAATATAAACAGCGAAGCTTGCGCGTGATTAAAGATGATGTTGTCAAAATTATGACTGGTGACTTTAAAAAACAACAAGGAAAAGTTATAAGAATAAACACAAAAAAGCAAGAGGTCTTTGTAGAGATAGCCAAGCGCAAAAGACAAGATGGAAGCGAGGTCTTTGTACCTATCAATGCAAGTAATTTACAAATTATTGAACTTAATCTAAACAATCCGCGAAGATTTGGAAAAAAACCAGAAACAGAGCAAGAAATGCAAAAATCTGAAAAAGATACTAAAATCAAACCTCAACAAATATTTGAAAAAGATACCGGGATCAAAAACCCGCAAAAAGGGAGCAAATCCCATCAAAAAAAAGATATTAAAAAGAGTAAAAAAACAGCAAAACAAAAAGTAGAAGTTTTAGAGGAAACGCGATGACAAAGCACCACTTAAAAAATATAGCCACCCCTAAAATATACAGCTTGCCCAAAAAGAGCAAAAAATATGTTGTTCGTCCAAAACCAGGAAAAAAATTTGAAGAAAGTGTAAGCATTGTTGTACTTTTGCGCGATTTCTTAAAATTAGCAACAAATGTGCGCGAGGTTAAAATTATGCTAAACAATAAAGAAGTATTAATTAATCAAACACTAATAAAAAACAAGAGCAGCGCAGTTGGATTTTTTGATGTTATTAGTATTAAATCTTTAAACAAAAATTATTTATTGTTGCCTTCAAAACACGGATTTAACATTCGAGAACTTTCTCCAGAATTGTCTCAGCAATTATTTTTGAAAATCACAAACATAAAACCACAAACAAAAAACAAACAGCAAATTCAATTTAATAATGGCTATACTTTAATAAGTGATAAAAATGCAAAGGTTGGAGACACAGCAATTATTGAAGCAAAAACAAAAAAAATAAAAAATATTATAAAATTAAAAGAGGGCTTACTTATTTTGAGCACAAAAGGCGCGCATATTGGAAAAACAGGAAGAATTTCAAAAATAAAAGGAAAACATTTGTTGCTTGACAATTCAATAAAAACAATTAAACAAAACACAATCATTGTTCCAGAGGAATATGCTTCTGTTATTCTTGTTAATAACAAAAGTAAAGTAAATAATGGGGGTAAAGATGAGTAAAAGTGATGTTGATGTTGCCAATCCAATAATGAAAAATAAAGTTGATGTTGCCAATCCAATAATGAAAAATAAAAAATCAGAATCTATTACTAAACGCGAAGATGTTAAAGTATATTCAACCAAAGGAAATGTTGTGGAGATATTGCAACTTGCACCACAAATGCAAGAGCAAAAAATAAAAAGAGAAAATATAAAGCGTGCAATACTTTATGAGCAGCGATTAACATTTCAACCGCAAGGAAGAGATATTATGGCAGGTATGAGATGCTCTTCAAGAATGCATGTGCGCGCACAAAAATCTTACAGGTCTAAGAAAAATAAGGGAATATCAAGAATAGCAAGAAACCCATTCACTTATAAAGGCGTGCAAGCAACAAATGTAAGAGGAGGTTCGCATAGACATAAACCACTAGCAAACAAACACATTGAGTGGCTGATGCCAAAAAAAGAATATTTAAAAGCAATGCGCGCAGCACTTACACTAAGTACAAACATTGATGAAGTAATGGCGCGAGGCCATAAAGTAAATAAAGAATTTAAACTTCCACTTGTGTTTGATATGTCTATTTGTGATATAAAAAAAACAGCTGACTTTGTAAATTTTTTAAAAGAAGCAGGATTTAGTGAAGAACTTGAACGCACTAAATATAAAAAAATTAGAGTGGGAAAAGGAAAAATGAGGGGTAGAACTTATATTCGGAAAAGAGGAGTAGTAGTAATCTCTGAAAAGACAATAAGTGCCTGCGAAAATATACCTGGTGTAGAAAACTATTCAACAGAAGAATTAATAATACAAGATGTTTTTCCAGGAGCCAATCACCCACGACTTATTATTTGGTGTGTTGATTCATATAAAAAATTAATTGAGGAAAAAATATATGTTGCCTAAAATTGTTGCTTCAAAAAAACAATCAACTTCACTCTCCAAGCGACAGATTATAGTCAGCATTAAAAACACAGAAAAAGCAGTGCGACAACTTGAAGGACAAAATATTCTTACATTTATAATAGACAATAAGGCAAAAAAAGAGAATATGAAAAATATATTAATCAAAGAATTTAAAGCAGAGCCAATAAAAATAACAATAGAAATAAATAGGCAAGGTAAAAAAATTGCGCGCGTAAAGCTAAAAGATGTTGATGCTGCGAGAAACTTGGCAATGAAGTTTGGGATAGTTTAGTTGGTCTGTGATTGTTTTAAAGTGTTGGGTTTGATGTCCTGGAAAAATTTTTCTGAATTTCAGAATATGACATTTCACCGTTTTTTAG
>PFSX01000036.1 GCA_002789275.1 Candidatus Huberarchaeum crystalense
AAATTAGTTAGTTGATGTGTGAATTGTAAAATTAGTGTAAACTAAAATTAGTTGGTGCGTAAATTGTAAAATTAGTTAGTTGGTGCGTAAATTGTAAAATTAGTTATGGTGTAAATTATGGTTGTTAGTAGCATCTAAAAATATTATGTTGTTAGAGATTCCTTATATTATAGCTTTGACATTTGCATTGCTTTTTGCATATTATGACTTAAAAAAAGGTGAAGTTGAAAATTGGGTGTCCTATTTACCCCTGGCTTTGGGTATTATGTATTGGTTTGTTGTGTTATGGCTATTCTACGAAAATTATTTATTTAATGCAATTGGAGGAGCAATATTACTTTATTTTGTTGGTCTTTTGCTTTATTATTTTGCGGGTCTTGGGGGTGCAGATGTGAGGTTTTTGGCTGGGCTGGCTGTGCTTCTTCCTGCAACACCACAAACAAACTTGTTATTTGCTGTTCCCCTTGTTTTGCTCTATAATTTCTTTATTTTATTGGTTTTTTTGGTTTTAGGACACATAGTTTATCATTTGCGCGACAACAACAAACAAATATTTGCAAATTTTAAGAGTTTTTGCCAAAAAAATTTTATTTTGGCAGGAGCAATGACTATTTATGCAGTTATTTACTTGTTTTTATTTATTTACTTTAACTTATTCGCATTTTTGCTCGGATTTATTCTTGTTTGCTCAACACTCATAGCAATGTCACAACAAGACCTATTTACAGCAAAAATTAATGTTAAAACAGCAAAATACGCTAATTTGAAAGGTAAAGAACTCAGCCAGGCTATTATAAAAAATGGAAAAATCATCGCGCCCGCATGGTCAAAAATAACCCCTTTTTTATTGAATTTATTAAAGCAAGAAAAGGTGAACTTTATTTTTATAAAAAGCTCGTCTTTGCCAGTAGGAATTATTTTTCCATTGCTTGTGATATTTACTTATTTTTTTGGGGCAATTGGTTTCTAAAAAGAATATGGCTGTCTTACACTTTTCTCTAAATATTGGTTTCTAAAAAGAATATGGCTGTCTTACACCTCCCTCCTAAAATCATTGCTATTATTATTTTTGTGATTATAGTTTTTAGTTTTTGCTTGTATGTACTTTTATCTCACTTTTTATAAAACAATATGGCTGATGAAAAAAATGATATTGTTCTGGTTCTTGTAGTGTTAGTAATTATAGTAATATTATTATTTATTCTTATTAATTTCCTCAACAATACTGCGCCAGGATTTATAAAGTTTGTTTTGTATAGTATTAATGGTCTTTTTACAACCATAATAAATATGTTTGGCGCAGGTTTAGGAGTATTGAAGACAATTGTAGATATTATTACTTGGCCATTTAAACAATTTTAGATAATTGCAAATATCTAAAAAAATTAAGCGCGCATAGTCTAGTGGTAAGACATCACCTTGCCAAGGTGGGGACACGGGTTCGAGTCCCGTTGTGCGCATAAAAACATAAAATACTTATGGAAGATGAAAAAGAAAAACAAAACACTCTTAAAAATAAAAATTTATCCCAGGGTTCTAAAAGTTCTATGTCTGATGTTGTAAAGTCCAGTATAGATTCGCTCCAAGTCCCGCAAACAGATATTTTGCAAATATTACCATATATTATCGAAAAAGACAAATCAGGTGCAATTCTAAAAATAAATTTTCACAATACTTTTCAATTTGCTTCAATTGAACATTCTGATTTTGCAATGGAACAAGTGCTTCGCATTCTTGAATTAGTAGGCAGTGTTAGCAAGATTGTACTTTCAAAGCAAATGGAATTTGAATATCCTCCAGAGCAAACAGCAATGCTAAATGATTTTATAGATGTAATTAATTATTTAAAAAAATCATATAATGTTCTCGATCTAATACCACAGTACCAAACCCAACCAGAATATCTTGTATTGTTTTTTCAATTTCGCCACATCCTTGAAAAAATCATATATTCACATCCCATAATTGCATACACACACATCAACAAGATGCGACGAGATATAATCTACAAAGTTCAATATACAAAAGATGAGTTTAAAGATATGCATTTAGCATTTATAGACAAACACTTAACACCTTCCCTAAATCTTTTAGAAAAAACGCAAATAATTAAAAAAATAAAAGATTCTTTGCCTGGTTATGTTGGTTCGCGGGACATCTATACTACTATTTTTCATCCGCTCATAAGGCCAAGCTTTATATACACAAATATCCAACTTAAGCCTTCTGAAGATGCTATAGAAATAAATAGCTATTCAGTTGACAATGTTAAAGTGTCAATATATAAAATTAAAGATGATATCAATTATATTTATTCAATCGAGCCGCAAGAGTATTTTTTAAGCGACACAGAATATAATATTTTAAACGAAGCCCGCAGAATCATTAGCGAATATAAACCTTTTGAAAAAAGTAGCAATGTTCAATCTGAAATGAGAAATATATTTTCTAGCATAATTTTGAATGTGTTAATTGAGCTAAATAAAAAATATAATTCATCATTCTCTTACGAAAATTTGTTAAAATTAAGAGCTATTTTGGTGCGCGAAACAGTTGGTTTTGGGATTATAGAAGTAATTTCAAATGACCCTAAAATCCAAGACATATATATAAATGCTCCTGCTGGAACTAAGCCAATATATGTTAACCACTCAATATATGGCGAATGTAAAACAAATATAGTCCCAACTATTTATGATCTGACTGCATGGGTTACTAAACTAAAAATGTTGTCAAACCGCCCGCTTGATGAATCAGTCCCAACACTCGATACATATCTTAACTTTCCTCCAAATACAAGAGTAAGAATAGCTGTTACCCACCCTCCTTTAAATGCTTATGGTATAGGATTAACCATACGTCGCCATAGAAGTAATCCTTGGACTTTGCCTTTATTTATAAAAAATAAGATGATTAATTCTTTAGGTGCTGCGATTATTTCTTTTTTTGTGGATTATTCATCAACTTTTTTAGTTGCAGGAACGCGTGGAAGCGGAAAAACATCTTTTTTATCATCAATGATTTTTCAAGTGTTGAACAAACATCGATTTATTATTGTAGAAGATACACGCGAAATTGATGTTGACACTATGCGAAAAAATGGTTATAATGTTGAAAGTTTGCAAGCACAATCACCTATTATTCAAACAGGCACAGAGTTGCCGGTTTCATCTGCCATAAGAGTATCTTTAAGGTTGGGTGATTCTGCGTTGATACTTGGAGAAGTCAGAAGTGAAGAAGCAATCACATTATATGAGGCAATGCGCGTAGGTGCTCTTGCAAATATTGTCGGCGGAACAATCCATGGAGATTCTCCTTATGGTGTTTTTGACAGGGTAGTAAATGACTTGCACGTGCCAATTACAAGTTTTAAAGCAACAGACATAATTGTGATTACTAGTATAATAAAATCACCTGGCGGACTAAAAAAAGAACGGCGCGTAACACGAATTACAGAAGTGAGAAAACGATGGACAACAGACCCTGTAAAAGAAAACGCTTTTGTTGATTTGATGGTGTATAACGCAGAAACCGACGAGCTTGAGCCAACAGATGCGCTGCAATCAGGAGATAGTGAAATTATAAAAAGAATTTCAAGCAATGTTGTTGTGTGGAAAAATGATTGGAATTTTGTTTGGGGGGACATTATGCTTAGAAAAGCGTGGTTTGATGAACTTGTAAAAATAGGCAACTTATCCCCTGAAATGTTAGAATCTAATTTTTATGTAACTGCTAATAGCGCTTTTCACAATATTTATGAAAATAAAACAACAGCATTGGGCTATATTAATTATGATGAAATTTTTAGAGATCTAATGCACTGGTTAGAGTTAAAAAAGGAAAAGACATAACACTAACACAAGTGTCGCAGTAGCTTCAGCAGACTAATATATATAAATCCTGTATCTCTTGGGTTGAGTGGTGTGCTATTTAAATAAATTAATGTGTTGTGCGCTATTCAAATAAATCTAATATAGTGTTGTGGTGCGCTATTTAAATAAATCTAATATAGTGTTGTGGTGCGCTATTTAAATAAATCTAATATAGTGTTGTGGTGCGCTATTTAAATAAATTAATGTGTTGTGCGCGCTTTTAAAGATGAATTTGGCTCATTGCTCTTGTTATCTTATTTAAAGATGCTAACCTTCTATAAAAACATTAAGCATATGATGAAATTAACACCCGCTGACAAATGATGAGAAGGGTAGCTGCTGATGCTTATATCAAAATTCTCAGATAGTATCCAAGATTTTGCCACGCTTCCAAGCAATTATTTTGGCTCCAATATATTTGGCGCGCGCCTGCAAATCTTTGTCATTTGTAACCAAAACAATCTCTTTGTTTTGGCGGCGTAAGTTTTTAATTAGGTCAATAATGTTAGAATCAATATCTTGATTAGAGTTAGTTTCAGTTATTTTTAATTTTCTAATTTTAATAAGATCTAAAGCAATTTTTGCCGCCTGTTTGTCTTTGCCTTTTTTGGTTTTTTTTGCAACTTTGATTAGTTCTTCACAGATAAAAGATGAAACAAGCAACTCATATTCGCCAAACAAACGATTCAATTCTCTAAAAATATCAACTTTCTGACGAACTCCTGCAATCCACGCATTTGTATCTATTATAATTAACATATTTTTTTTATTTGATCTACTACCACGACCAACCAACACAACCAAGCCAAATTATTTATAAGTTTTTCAGAGGATTTTTATAGAACTTACTGACTAACTAACTTAATTAATTAACTTATTATTAAGATGATTTTTGTATTTTTAAACAAATTTTAGGTAAAATAAATCTTTGTATTTTTAAGATGATTTTTGTATTTTTAAACAAATTTTAGGTAAAATAAACTCTTATTTTTCAAAAAACAAACAATAACATCTATATTTAAATAAACTGTTCCTTCCTTTTTAAACATCTCTCAAAACAATATTATGGGGATGGAAACAATTTATGCAGCATTGCTTTTGCACGAGGTCAAACAACCAGCAAATGAAGAAAATCTGAAAAAAGTTCTTCAAGCAACTGGCGCGCAAGTAGACAACGCAATTGTAAAAGCAACAGTCGCAAGCTTAGAAAATGTGAATATTGAAGAGGCAATCGCAAACGCGAGTGTCGTAGCAGCTCCGGCAGTAGCAGCAAGTGCATCTCCTGCATCTTCTGAAAAAAAGAAAGAAGAAAAAAAAGAAGTTGGTGATGAAGCAGCAGCTGGTTTGAGCGCGCTCTTTGGATAAATTTAATGTAAAGTTGTGCAGTATTCAAATAAATTAATATTGTTGTGTGCTATTTAAATAAATTTAATGTAA
>PFSX01000061.1:0-3831 GCA_002789275.1 Candidatus Huberarchaeum crystalense
TAGAGAAGCAATAAAAATAAATCCAAATTATGCTAATGCACATTATATTTTAGGATTTTTATTGGAAGAGTTAAAACGCTATGAAGAAGCAGCAATTTTTTTAAAAAAAGCGCTGCAAATTAATCCTGAATTTAAATCTGAGTTATGCGAGATTATAGAAGGGTTAGACAAGAAAATAAGAGAATGCGGAGGGCAGTTAGCAATATATACTGGAAAAACAATGACAATGTAAGTATTGTAAGCAATAAAAAACTTAATCCTACTCAAATGAGGCAGGTGGGAGTTGAACCCACGACTTCTAGATCTTCAGTCTAGCACTCTCCCAGCTGAGTTACCGCCTCATAAACTATAATATTTTTATAGTTTTGTTTTATATTTTATGTTTTATATTTTCAGCATTTGATTTGTAAATTGCAAAGTTTGTTTGATTTTACAAAATCAAAAAGTTTATGGTTTATCTCTCAAAACTTACAATAAAAAATTTCAAATCGTTTGCAGGAGTGCATGAAATTCCTATTGACAACAACTTTACATTGTTTGTTGGGCCAAACGGCTCAGGAAAAAGCAATATAATCGACGCGCTTTGCTTTGTTTTAGGAAAAAGTTCGGCAAAATCAATGCGCGCAGACCAACTTGACAAACTTATTAATCAGAACCCTGCAATAAAAGATGCGAGTGTCTCAATTGATTTAGACAATAGTGACCTACTTTTGCCCTTTGACGAAAAAACAATCGTAATTAAACGAACAATCAACAGGAACAAAGAAAGCAAATATTTTTTAAATGGAAAAAAGGAGCAGCGTCAGAAAATTCTTGAAATTTTGAACATAGCAAACATAGATCCAGATGGGCATAATATTGTACTTCAAAATGATCTTTTGAGAATAATTTTGCTTTCAGACCTTGAAAAACGAAAAATTATTGAAGACCTTTGTGGAATTGCAACTTTTGATGGAAAAATCGAGATATCTAGAAAAAAACTTGATTGTGTAGAGCAAAATTTGCGTGAAGTTAACATAATCCTGCGAGAAAGGCAAAAAATTGTGGAAAACTATGAGAAGGAGCGCGCAAAATTTGAAAAGCACCAAAAATTAATGAGCGAACTCAAAAAAATCGATTTGACCCTTGCAAAAATTGAATTAATTGATATAAAAAAAGAACAAATAACAAAAAAAAAAGAAATAGAAGAACGGCAAAAAAATCTTGAAAAAATAGATCTAACCTTAAAAGAAAAAGACATTGAAGCAGACAAAATTCGCCAAAAAATAGATAATCTGAACATTCAAATTAAAAAGAAATTTTCAGGCAAAGAGACATCAGGAAATAAAGCAATTGAATTCAAATACAAACTTGAAAACAATGAAAAAGAAATTCAAAGAAAAAAAGAAAGAATTGATGAATTAAAAGATATTCAAGCCACGCAAACAATACAACAAGTGCTTCCTGAAAGTTCAATTTCTAAGGAACTGAAAAAAATTGTTGAAGGATATTATGGAACTGTTGGAGAATTGTTGCGTTTTGATTCTCAATACACTCTTCCTTTAAAAATGGTGATAGGCAGGCAAATTAATAATATTGTTGTTGAGCGCGACCTTGACGCAAAGAAAGTTATTGAATGGCTAAAACAAAACCGTATGCGCGCAACTATTTTGCCAATGTCACTCATAAAACCACAACCTCATCATCCTAATGAAAAGAACTTATCTATGCAGGCAATAGGTTTGTGCCGCGATTTTGTCAATTGCGACCCCTATTTTGGCAAACTTGTTGATTTTTTGTATGGCTCAACATTAATTGTAACTGACTTTGATGGCGGTTGTAAAATTGGCATTGGAAAAATAAGAATGGCTGCACTTGATGGGACTTTGTTCAGCACAAGTGGCGCAATTTCAGGAGGTTTTGCAGAAACATCAAAAAAAGCGCAAAACCAACCAAAACAGGTCAATTATGATGAAGAAATTAAAAAATTAGAAAGCAATATTATTTCACTTGAAAAAGAAAACTCTCAAATATTTAAGCAAATCGAGACATTGCAAAAAACAAACCAAACTCAAACAAAAGAAGATCAGCAACTTTTTGATCAGCAAGCACAACTCCAATTTGAAAGAGATGAAATTTTGAAGCAAAAAGATAGCACTTTTTCTAAGAAAATGGAGTTCCATAGAGAGATTAATGAAAAAAAATTCAGGGTTGAAGAAATTGAAAATCAGATAAAACACCTGTTGATTGATGTAAATAAAGATGTTAAAGATGTTGCTGATGTAAATAAAGATGTTAAAGATGTTGCTGATGTAAATAAAGATAACAATTTAAAAGAAGAAGACACTAGCAACATAGATATAAATTCATTAAAACTGCAGCGCCTGCAATTAAATATAGAACTTTCACAATTAGGTTCTATAAACAGTGTTGCTAGTCAAGAATGCGAAGTATATGTGGCAAAATACCAAGAAATTATTGAGAATAAAAAACAAATTGAAGAAGAAAAAAAAGAGGTTTTAAATATAATTTCTGATATTTCATTGCGTAAAAAAAATATATTTATGCAAGCATTTAACAAAGTTTCTAAATTATTTACTAAAATTTTAAATGAAATCAGCTTTTTTGAAGGAGAAATTCAATTAAAAAATGAACAAGATCCTTTTTTAGATGGGCTTTCTTTTGTAATCTCAAAAAAAGGAAATATTTTTGGAATTAACGCATTTTCAGGTGGAGAAAAGTCACTTGTTGCGATTGCGTTGATCTTTGCGCTCCAAGGATATAAGCCATCTCCTTTTTACATTTTTGATGAAATTGATGCTGCTCTTGATATGAAAGTCAGCGACAAATTAGGTGAATATTTAACAAAAAAAGCAAATACTAAATTTGATGAGACAAACCAAGAAATAGAAGACATACATCATCCTCAAATCATTCAAATATCCCATAACCGCAACCTTGTTGAGTACGCTAGCAAGGTATATGGAGTCACAATGATCAACAAAGTCAGTCAAATATATGAACTCCCAAATGGAAAATAAAAAACTAACCAAATATATGAACTCCCAAATAGAGAATGAGCCATTATTTAATTCTAAACAAAACTTAATAAAGTTAATTACTAAAAGTAAAGAGCAAAAAGAGTACAAAACAACACAAAGTTATGAACAAAATCCAAAAGAATTAATCAATTTAAGAACCCAGACCGAAAGAGAAATCCTTGATAAGTTAGGTGAAGATAAAGATGCAGTTGAATTGGCAAAGAGCATTGTCGAAGAAATTGATAAATATGCGCACGAGGAATTAGGCCTTTATGGAAAGGTAATTTTGGTTGCTGCTATATATTTGGAAATAAAATCAAGTGATTTAGTTTCGCACGCGCACCAAACAATAAATGAAAGCAATGGCAAACCAGATGAACAAGCAAGCGAGGAGTATATTGCAGAAGAAATTTGCAATTATGATGAGTTTCAAGAGCAAGATGCTTGTGAAATTGTCTTACAACCTAAAGTAATCGCGCGCAGAGAAGTAATCCTACAAGATGTCTTAAACCTTTTGAGTAAATTCAAACACCACAACATATTAGCAAATGAGCAAGCAACCAGTGAAAATGAACTTAGAGATATGTTTAAAGTTGATACAAAAGCAAACATATTAAAAAATATTGGAGATTTTTATGTTTGGTTAAAATCATTAAAATCACAAGAAGTTTCTGCACAACAAGTATTTAAAAATATGGGGCGCGCCCAATGCCTTGATAATTTTATTTACTGTCTTTACCTTTGCCAAGACCAAAAGATAGAATTGCAAGGTAAAAACTTAATTTTAGAAAAAATTAGAATAATTTAAAGG
>PFSX01000061.1:3879-4589 GCA_002789275.1 Candidatus Huberarchaeum crystalense
CTCACATCTGTATTTTTTGGAGGTCCGCCACTGTCTCTAATATATTTTCTATTTTCTATAACAAGCCCCGCAATATTACTTTTGTCAATGTTATATTCTTCTCTTGTTGGGATTCCTGCTCCTGTTAAGATTTCTACTCTCGTTGGGAACTTTAATCCAATATCAATAGACATACCTGTTTGTTCCTTATATTCTTTTGTTAGTATCTCAACTAATTTTTTAATATCCTTTAGGCTATAAATTACACAAGGTGTATATACTAAATATAATGCTTTTTCTTTTCCCACATAATTATAGCTAAAGTGGCCTATTGTACCATGCATATTAGATATATTTTGTCTTTTTATAAAATTAATCACATCTACAATATTTTCTGAGGTAGCTCTTATAATTCTTTCTCTTCCCCCCGGATTTCCATCTCCAAGGCCTGTTGGGCGATTTTTACATATAAGATATATTATATCTACCTCACCGCCCGTTCCACGACGATATTGATCTTTGATTTCCATAATATTATTTAATAGGGTATTTAAAAACCCCTAAAAAATAATAAAAAAACAAACGCAAGGAGTTATATTTCAAATTTTAAAAATGCGCGTTTTCTACACTTTTGTAGGTAAAAATCCAAGAAAACCCCAACCAAATCACTCCAAAACATTTAAAAACACAAAATACCTAAAACCAAAAGTATTTAAAAGCAATATACAAGC
>PFSX01000059.1:0-662 GCA_002789275.1 Candidatus Huberarchaeum crystalense
ATCAAGAAATAAATGTCATCAACCCAACAAAACTGCTCGATTCAGGCATGGTTTCGCGTATAAGTAGTTTTTTAGTAAATGAGTCAGGGGTTTTGCTAAAATTTAATGATAGCGATGCATTGTTTGACACTTTTGAGATTTTTGATGTTTTGGATTTGCAGCAGCCAATTAGAGTAAAAGAAATAGAATCGAGTCCAACCCCGCGATTTCAGCGAATGTATGCAATCGATCCAACTGGCGCGAACTTTTTAAGTGCAAAATTAAGGGTTAAAAATGCGACCACAAGCCAGCTTTATAAGTGCGCGGACTGGAACTTTACAACACAGACTTGCGAAGGAAAATGGGCTTTTCTCAAAAGCATAACACCTGGCGAAGATTACACTATTGTTTTAACACCTGATGACCCTGGCTATGGTGAATCAGACCCAAACACAGGAACAGCATATGACATTGATGGCAACGATGTAACAACAAATGTTTCTGCAAGTGACAATGTTTATGCGAGCAAGAGTTTTCTCAGTGTTGCTCCTGAGTATTGGGTAAATTCAACAATAAATACATCTAACGCTTGCATTGATTATGCTAATTTTACCTGTGAATTTAAACAAAACAGTGTTGCTGATTTACTAGGTGATGTTTATCAAGATGTTTGGAATGGAAGT
>PFSX01000059.1:803-1154 GCA_002789275.1 Candidatus Huberarchaeum crystalense
ACTATATAAACACAACAGGCAACACTATAGTGAGGTGCAGAGCTAATGTAACAGTACCAACCACAGCCAATTTCTTTTTTGATTACCTCGGCATCCAAATCAAAGGTTTAAAACCAATCGCATATCAAAATATCGCAAATGCTATGCTACCGCATACAACAAATTTCTCCTTTAACGATACTCAAACTTGCACTTGCGATGCAGAGGGTTATTGTGGTTTGGTTTATAATTTAACTGCAAAATTGACAAATGTTGTCTTTGCTACCACAGGAGAACACGAAACAAATACTGCAAATAACAAACATGTTTATGCTTTTGATGGTTTAACAGATGGTCATAAAATAAAACAGG
>PFSX01000017.1 GCA_002789275.1 Candidatus Huberarchaeum crystalense
CTATATTACTTGCTTTACAAAACGGACATATCACCTTTTTTATATTAAATCCTTCCATTTCTGATGCTATATGTGTTTTTTCCAACTCTTTTGCTTTCATAATTAAATATTCTTCATCTTCATCGTCTAATAATGTCTTTAAAACTTCTTCTTCATCTGCCATAATATATTTATAACATAGTTGTTTAAAAGGCAAAAACAAGAAACTTATTAAGAAAAATTAACAAACAGGGAATTGAAGAATTTCTTAAAGGAAGAAAATACTGGTATGCAAAGCCAAAATGAAAATTTGGGCAGGGTTCGGAACTCTGCGGTTGCTTCGCAACCTTGCCCTTCGTGTCATACAACAGCAGATAAAGAGCTTTGCTACGCTTCGCCCAAATTGCCTTCACCAACTTCTTTTATCCGCAGAACGTTAAGTGAAATTGCCCTACGTTATCTATTTAGGTAAACAAAGAGATAAAAACAAAAGATATGAATAAATATAATGAGTTAAAGGCAAATATTCTCAGTATAGATAAAGAAAAAGGAAGCATAGAACTTATAAATATTCTGCGTAAAAAGATTAATCCATGCTTATGGGATATATTATACAACAAAATTGTTTATAATATAGATATAAACAAAGCAACTTATATTGAAAAAATAAGGGATGAAATATATAGCATCATAGACACACAACCAAGACTAAAGAAAAATAAAAATGTTAAAAAAGCACTTTATACACTTTATAAAAAATATTCAAGTATGAGAAAGTATGAACTTGCTAAAAACACATTGTATAAAATATACAATGTAACCTCAAACACTGACCTTGTTGAAAAACTCAAAAACGAACAGAATGCACTTTATATACAAAAAGCTTTTGGGAATGGTTACACAACTGTGTTAGCACAATTAAATATTATTTAAGATTAAAAGATGTACCTTTTTCTAATAATGAATATACTAAAATAATAAAACAATATTCACAACCAACTTCATCCCGAGCTGGAAACACAGCATCTGAACAAACACAAAAAATAAACACGCCCACCAATCAAAGCCCAACTATCTAAATTATAAATCAAAAAAGTGTTTTGTATCAACAAATTTAGACCCAAAATCAGCGGGTTTTTTGTTTTCACACATAGCTCCTTTTAAATACCTTGTTAAATAATATTATGGCGACAGATAAAATTAGTGGAGTAGGAGTTGCATTAGATCACGCAAACGAACTCTTGAGACAAATACTTAGTAATAACTTTTTTATACAAACTATTTTACCGTTTTTGCTTATATTTTCAATTGTGTGGACCATTCTTTCAACAACTGGTCCTTTTAAGGACTGAAATGGCACCAAACACTGAATCATCTCCTTCCTCTGAACCTCCAAAAGAAAAAGGTAAAAGATTTGCGCGCTTTATAATTTCATTTGTAATTGCCTTTATGGCAGCAGTTTATATGCAAATAGGCACGTGGATGGCTGATTTTTTTGCTCACGGTACTATAATTATTATAATATTTATACTTATTATAATTATACTTGGTTTGTTTGGACTAAATCCTACGGATTTACTTAGGAGTTTAGTTATAGATAGTGAGGGGAAGATACCAATGTGGTCAAAAGGAGTAGCATTTATTGCTGTTATATTTTTTGTTTGGTGGATAGCAGGAATGATTTGTATAAGTCCATATAATAATATAAGCTTTTGCCAAAACCAAAGTGATCAGATACAGATACCTTTTATACAATCAGCAGGATTTCCTACACTTCAAGGAGTAATTAGTGGTGTGTTTGGAGTAAGTGGTGGGGGCAATATTAATCTTTGGGGCAATGATTTGTTTATTGCATTTTTTGTTATTCTTATATTTGCAGCACTACTTTGGGTGGTATATAAATATATTTTAAAATAAGAGTAGTTTCTAAACTATAAAAACAATATGTTTATTTGAAAAAGAAAAAAATTTGAAATAAAATTTCATTCTAAGATAATGTGTTTAGATTAAATTCTCTAAAAATCTTTACTTATTTTACAAACAAATCAACCAAAAAGCATTCTGCTGATTTAACATCTTACTTGTATCAAGTAAAAGATTTTCTAAATAAAAGCAAGAGAATTATTATTAAACATATAACAACATATATTAAAAAAGCAAGTTGATGATGACAACACCAAACAAGGTTTTTATATTTTTTACTCAATAAATACAATAACCTACCATATCTAACAAACACTATATTTTTTGCTTTTATAATAGAGTTTTGCTTAGTATCTGCGATATTTTCTATTAATTTCTTGGAAATATTCAGCCAAATATACTATTGTAAATATAATTGCTGCTGTTAATCCAAGCACAAACAATAATTCAACCCAAAGATGTGAACGAAGTAATAAAAGGCAAGATAATAGAACCAAAACAGTAAAAAAATAAAGTAATATATATTTCTTATTTTCAATTGCTCCGCGCACAAGTAGCATTTCCCAGTTTTTAAACAAAATTATAAAAAATATAAAAAGAAAAAACCAGGCTAAAATAAGAAAGAAATATAAAAAAAATGAGTGAAAAACAACCAAACAAAGAAAAAATATGCTGCCTATTAACACTCCATCTCTTGCCTGTAAGTTTAGTTCTTTTTTTGCTGCTACATAATTATATTCTTTTTGCTTGCTTTTTGAATTAGCTAATCCTATTGAAAAGATTGTAAATAAAAGAATAGCTATAAATAAAATACTATTAATAAACACATAATCTACTATATAAGAATTAACAATTAGCAAAAACAATAGATAAGCTGCAAAGAGCGCGCTACCTGCAAGCAAGAAATATTTAAATATTTTTCCTAAAATTGGATGTGTAAGCGATCCTATATAATCATCCCAAGAAACACTTTCTTGAACTTTGCATGAAATTTTTAAAAAAACACGTTGGCATATATAAACAAACAACAAACCAGCAGCCACAAATAAAACAAAAAGCGCGATGCCTATAATCAGTTTAAAGTCAGTAATTTCATTTATAAAATACCAATATATAAAATTAGCAAAATGCATAGAACATATTATAAAATATATAGAACATATCATAAAAAATAACAAATATTCAAATCCAAACAAAGATATATTTTTGCTTTTTTCCTTTAAAAAATTAAACCCCATATATTATTTAATATATCATTGCGTAGTATATGCCTTGCCTGCAAATTTAGCGCCGCATTTTTTACACAACCAAATACCTAAAGATACTCTTTTTACTTTATTATGCCCGCACACAATACATACGTTGCTTTTTGTTTTCTCTTTTACAGCAGCGTATTTTTTCCTTAACCTAAATCCGTATCGTACACCAAAAGATGTTCTAGTTTTTTTAGATGTTCTAGTTTTTTTTATTACCATAATATTTTTATAATGCTCCTGACGGGCTTTGAACCCGTGTCTTCGGCTTGAAAGGCCGAAATGCTAGACCCCTACACCACAGGAGCAATAATATTTGCGCGCTTTGTAGTTTATTTATAAGTTGCGCAAAAGTGTTTGTTTGCAAATGCTTCGCACTTTTGTGGCTTGCTAATAAATCGCGCACAAACTTAATATTTTTTATATTTTTATTGTTTTCTATATTTTGGTTGCTATGTTATTACTTTCCTGGGTTTTGGTTG
>PFSX01000066.1 GCA_002789275.1 Candidatus Huberarchaeum crystalense
AAATCATTTATTATTTTTCTTGGCCAACCCAAATATGGAACAACTAAAAATGCTTTGCCAATTACTGCGTTTTCTGGGATTTGGGTAGGGTCTCTTATTAAATTGTTGTCTCCTTTTGTAATAAAAAATATTTTGCTTCCAATTTCTTTTACTTCAACAACCCGGTGAATAATAATAAAATCACTTCTTACAAATTCTGGTGCCGCAACCTTTAAATTATACAAAATAACATCTCCTTTTTTTATGTTTTTTGGCGCCACTGCAATAACCATATCACCCGCATTAAATCCGTTTCCAAGCACAAGGCCATCAATGTCTGAGGTTGTGAAATTGTGTTGCAACAGCCAATCTTTCCACACATCGTTATTATGTTCCATACTTGACGAAACAACACTATTTATAGGAGAAGAAGTTCCAAAAACAAAAGGAAGCACAACAAAAAATACAAACAAAAAAACTGCAAAATAACAAACAAGCTGCACAAGTTCTGAAGAATCATACAACTTTTTTAGTTCAAATATTCTCTTTTTTACCATTATTATCTTACTCCTAATAATTTAGATTGCTCTCTGTTTATCTTTTTTAATCTTTTTTTTACCATTATTATCTTACTCCTAATAATTTAGATTGCTCTCTGTTTATCTTTTTTAGTTTAAATAGTTCTCTTTTTATCTTTGTTAGAATTGTGACCATAATTTTTTTACTCATCAATTTGACGAACACCCAAATCTTGAAATTTGTTTGTTTTTTTGTCTTTTTTACTAATTATGCTTTTTGTTTTTTCTTGGTTAGTCAATTCTTTTGCTTGTTGTGTTTCCTTTTTTAATTTCTCTTTTTTTTCACCACACATCTGGCGACAATATTCTTCAATTTCAGTATTAGTCATACAAACAATTTCTTCTTTTTTACCATTTGTTGTTGCTTTATATTTTTGCGAAAGTGCTTTTAAGTCCTCGGTCAAGCGCGTTTTAATGATTTTGCAAATATAGATTACTGGCTTATCAACCTGTTGGTAGACAGCGCGCAAAAAGATAATTATTTTATAAAATATAAACCCAAAAAAACCAACGAAAAAGATTCGCAAAAGCGCAACATAATCAAAAGACAAACCAAAATTAAAATGAGAATTCAAAAAAACAACTAAAAGAGTCAAAACTGCGCCAATAACTGATGACATTATTAATAATTTAGATAATTGGTAAATAATATAAAAAGCCACAAGCAAAACCAATATTCCTATAAACACATCAGAAGAAGATCCAAAATTAGGCATAGGCAAATACAAAGCAGAAGTTAAATAAACGATGATTTGATTTATTGGACGAAAAAACAAAATATCAAGAAACACAGAAATATAGTTCCATATTATTCCCAAGACATCAAAGCTCATATTATTTTTGAGAGACCTTATTAACAAACCACAGAATTGCGATGATTGTTGTTAGTATTGCAAATAACTGAACAAACCAATAAAAAGAAATTGAAAATGGCTGAGAATATATTGGCCAAAAAGCAAAAATATTTGAATGTGTGCAAATATCTAAAACTATGTGCGAAAATGTGCCGAGCAATGCTCCACTAAAAATTGCCGCTGTACTGTAATTATCATCTATTTTTAAAGACGTTGTAATATTTTTAAGGTGCGAACAAAGAAGCAAAACTATAACAGCTACAACAATACCAAGCCAAAGCGCGCCAAAAAAACTGTGAAAAATAGGGTCATGCGTCTCGCAACCAAGAAAAATCAAACACACAGCTGCTTTAGAATCAACTATAATGCTTCCAAACAAAAGCCCAGCAAGGTTTATGTGTTTTTTAAATATATACCACAAAATAAATGCAGGACCGAGATGAAAAGGTGTTAGGGGCATAATTTAATTTAAAAGTTAATTTAAAAGTCTGTAGCTCAATTGCAAGCATATTTTTTACCATCAATATTTTTAGGACCACAAATACAAGCATCCCAATAAGGACTATATCCTGATAATGCTCCCTCACAGGTTTTATCATAAGAAACCCCCTCTTTATTATAATTAGTACAATAATAAGGACACTTACATCTTGCTCGATAAACCTCAGAACCAATAGTTTCATAATCTGTATCACAGAGTGTGTTACATGCCTCTTTGCGAGTAATATTAGAATTACTAGAGCATGCCTTAGTTTTTATTGCATTTGTGTCAGAAAATATATACATTTCAGAATCACTTGTTTTTAATTCCTTGCTACCTTCACTATTTTGACAATGAGGTCCAAGATTGTCAGTATATATACATCCATAAGAACAATATTCTTCACGCCAAGTTATATCTTGCTTATTTTCATTTTCAAGAGTATATGCTGAATCATCTGCAAGGCATAAAGTATTTTTATCTCCACAATATTTTATTGCAAACACATTATTAAAATAAACTTTTCCTCTCTTGTATGTCTTGAACTTAGAGCGATTATAATTACATTTTGTGGTAGAGGTAGGAGATGTAAAAGATATAACCTCACAATTACCTGTTGTACTATTGCAAGTACCAACACAACTACTAATACTCCATTCAACTATATCTTTATCACTAATTTTTGCTGTGCAAATGCTGTTTGTACTTTTATTGCAATAAGTCAAACAATCATTCTTACAAGGATTTGGGTCTGCTTTTCTTTTTTCTAAACTACCGTTATTATCAGAAGTATTATCTGAACTACACTTATTATCTATTTTATATTTATCAGCAGATTTCCGACACTCATCTTCCGTCTCATTGTTTTTTAAGCAATACATAAAGTTGGTTTGGGCATCTTCTTTACACTTTAAATATTTCGTGCAATTACTACATGATGATTTTGCTATCTTAAGATTTTTAACATTACAAGTATTGTTGATTTCAATAATATTGTTTGGAGCGCGAACATCTCCTATTCCACTCTCACTAAGTTTTTGTAAAAATTCAGGAAGATCTGTTTTAAATGTGTGGTTTATCTGTACTTTATATCTCCAAACTACTGGTTGCTTTGATCTTCCTGCAAAATACTTTTCATTATAATTTGTTAAAACAACAGTATAGTTTAATAACAAATCATATTCATAAACATCAAAATATAAATTATAAGTATTATGTGTTAATATGTGCTCAACGTCTATATTATATTCTGAATATGATAGGCGTGATTTTGGGAGTGCGCACTCTTTATATGTAGATGTAGGGGTACATGTTTTTGAAGGAGTGCAGCTACTACAACAACTACCACATGTTTTGTCACCACAATTCACATTTTTTGCTTTGCAACTTGTTGTGGTATATGTTTCTTCTGGCTCACAAGTACAACTATAACTACATTTCCCAGAACAATACTTATATATCGGATCCGTACACCTACTCATATCATC
>PFSX01000065.1 GCA_002789275.1 Candidatus Huberarchaeum crystalense
AAATGCTTTTCCTTTATTTGTGTTTGTTAAATGCTTTTCCTTTATTTGTGTTTGTTAAATGCTTTTCCTTTATTTGTGTTTATTTTTATTTTTTTATTGAAATTTGTAAATATAAGTGCGCGCAAACACAATCATACTTTAATCTAATAATTTGCTCAACATATCTCCAAACATCTTAGCAGCTGCTGGTCCGTTTGCAGTAATAATTTTTCCATCAACTGTTATTGATTCGCCTGTGAAGTGCGCGCCCCTTTGCTCTAAATATTTGTCGGTTGTTAGTTTAAACTCATCATCATAACCAAGCCAAACAGTCGCCTTTTTTCCTTGTAAAATGCCTGATTTTGCCAAAATCGTTGGAGCCCAGCAAATTGCCCCTATAACTTTGCCTGATTTGTGTGCTTCAGATACAATTCTCGTTGCATCAGATGATTGCCTAACAGCAGACATACCTTCTCCTCCAATAAAAACAATCGCGTTAAAATCAGAGATATTTACTTCATCGAGAGATAGATTTGGTTTGACTGTTGAGCCAAAAGTTCCATAGCAAATTCCTTTACTTACACTTGCCACAACAATCTTAACATCAGCAGATTCTAACTTATTTCGAGTTTCAGAATACTCATAATCTTGAAATCCGCGTTGTGCTATTATAATTAAAACAGTCTTCATAAATTATTGTATTTATATAACAACAAATACTCTAACAAATTTAATCAAACTTTCATTAAAATATTATGGTTACAAAACAAACTCAACAAACAGATGTACTATCTAGCAAAGGGGCTAAATCTAGTGAAAAACCAGAAAAACCAGAAAAATTCAGGGAAATAAAAGCACAAATTATTCAAAAACAGCAAGAAAAAGCAAAGCAACAAACAACACAAATAAGTAAAATTAAGGATCAAAAATCTGAAAAAATCAGCCTAAACTTTATTGTCAAAAGAAAAAATGTAATTCCTCGCGGAATTAAGTTAATTGGCTTGGTTGTTAGCGACAAAATGAATCAAACTGTTGTTGTAAAAACTCAAACAAAAGACACCTATCCAAAATATCATTTGCAGTACACAAGAACCCATAAAATAAAAGCCCACAACCCAAAAGAAATTAACGCAGCAAGCGGCGACACTGTTGAAATTCAAGAATGCAGAAAAATAAGCAAATATAAATCATTTATTGTGACGAAAATTTTAAATCGTGGTGTGCAAAAGTAAAGCAGCGTGCGCGCCATTCGTAAATTATAAGCTTTTTAGCACTTTTTTAAAATGAAGATGTCTTACTAATTCTGAAAAACTGCAAAATATAAGTGGTTTTTAAACTAAATTAAAATAAAAATTAAGATTCCTCCTACAAATGAGAAAAATAATTAGATTATTAAAAAATTAAATGCTGTACAAAAACAAGTCCTCTCTATTTAATTTTTATTCTTTTTAGCAACAACAAGCAAAAATTATATGAGATTTATTCATTTTGCTGATTCACACATTGGATCTTGGGATTCTGTGCCTAAATTACAGGAGTTAGGAATTGCATCATTGGAAAAAGTGTGCGAAGAAGCTGCATCTCAAAAAGTTGATTTTGTTATCATCGCAGGTGATTTGTTTGACAAGCCTTTTGTGGGTTTTGATTTGATTGGCCGCACAATTGACGCGCTAATGAAGTTGAAATATGCAAAAATTCCTATTTATTTAATTTGCGGGTCGCATGATGTCTCTGTTCTTGGCGAGTCAGTTGTTGATTTGTTGGAAAAAGCAGAGATTGTGGTTAATGTTGATAAAACTAAAAATTTAGGAGAATCTACTAAAAATATAAATACACAAACAAACAATTCAGGCATATTTACTAATGATGCGAAGACGCAAGCAAACATTATAGGTATTGGAGGAAAACGGCGCGGTCTTGACAAATTTTTATTCGGCAACTCCATCGAACATCCAAATAGCTATGCGATTTTTGTATTTCATAATTTGGTCTCTGAAATTTTAGGCCAAGAATTTCCATTTATTGAAGGAATAACTCTCAATCAACTTCCACAAAAATTTGATTATTATGCAGCAAGCCATATTCACATAAGAAAAATAGTAGATTTTAATAGTAGAGGATATGGTGTTGTAGTTTATCCTGGGCCGCTGTTTCCTACAAATATTGATGAACTTCGCAAACTTGAAAGTGGTTCATATGTAATTGTTAGCACTTCTGAAAACAAGGGCAAGTTTGCGAGTCAGGTTGAGGTTTGCGAAATAAAATTAAAGGGTGTGTTCGAAATAAAAGCCAAAGTAGAGCTTGATATTAACGCACAAATAAATAATCAAACAAAAGATCTTAAAGATAAAATTGTAATTTTGACTTTAAAGGGTAAAACTAATGGGAAACAGATTGAAATTAAAGAGTATGTGCGCGCACTTGAAAGTTTTGAACCTTATTGCATCTTAATTAACAACAAAATTGAAGATTCAGATATAATTAAAATAGATTACCAACAAAGCGGTGAGTGTGTTGAAGAAATTGAAAGGCGCGCGATTGAAGAGATAGCAAAAACCGAAATCCACCAACAAATGTGCGCTGATTTTGGATTTAATCAATTAGAAATTCTGAAAACATTGATGAATAACTTGAATTTAGAAAAGCAAGATGGCGAGACAAATGCAGCTTTTGAGGCGCGCGTTGTGAATATTTTTAAAACAATAATTAAAGCAAAAAATGAAAAGTCATTATTTGATAAAATTGGTGAATCTCAACAAAAAATAGTTTAATAAAAAATTTTATTTCAAATCAATGTAAATAATATTATGGTTAAACCAAAAGTAGAAATCCTTGAAAAAACAAAAACGAGCATAAACATCAAAATTACTGATTATAAAGACATTACACTATGGGGCGCGCTTGTTGACAAATTAAGAGATCTTAATGCTAAGGCAATTTACCGTGAGGAAAATCCTTTATTGAACAATCTTGAAGTATTTGTTGAAGTGCAAGATGGAGATGCTGTAGATGCGATTAAAAGTTGTGCTAAAGCATTATATTTAGATGTTGATAATATTGAAAACCAAGTAACAAAAAAGCTGAAATAAAAATGGCAAATAATAAAAAATATGTCGAACTGCTCTGAGCGGAAAAGTATGACAAATACGAGAAAGGCAAGACATTATGAAATAATGGGATTGCTGAGATTTGAACTCAGATCACCAGCTCCCGAAGCTGATATGCTAACCAAATTACACTACAACCCCTTAAATTTTTTCTGTCAACAAATTAAAAGTTTGCGCGCTTACAAATAAACAATATTTTATTTGAAATTCCTTATTTAAAATCTCTATAGTCCTCCGATGGTTTTTTGTAATTTTACCCAAATAATTTATGGCTAATATAACTGTATGTTTATATACTCCTATGAAAGACCTGATGGCAGGAA
>PFSX01000063.1 GCA_002789275.1 Candidatus Huberarchaeum crystalense
TGATTAAGTGTTATTGTTTTTTTATTTTATTTATTTTTGGTTTTATATGTTATTTGTTTATTAACTTTATTTGTTTTTATTTTTTTAACTTTATTATTATTGGCTGCTATCTTCATCATCTTGCGCGACTTTTTTAATTTCACTTGTTTTTAATGTTAAAGGTATTGAAACAAAAGTATTCTGAAGTTCAAGCGTGCATTCTTTTTTTGCTTCATTTACTGCTTTCACTGTTGCGAAATCATTTTTAAATGCGCCCTTTAGAATTTGCACTTTGTCGCCAATATTGAGTTGAATTGGTTTTTCTTCTTTTGTTAGAAAGGTGTCAAGTTCGCTTGGTTTCATTTCTCCGACAATTCGATGAACATTTAGCAAAGAAGGTACAATCTTTTGAATATCATCATTGTCACCTTCAATAACAAGATATCCTTTAAGTTTAGGCAAAATCGCTGCGCTGTATATTTTATAACCAAGACGTTCTGTTAATCGCACTATTTGTTCGATAATGAGTCGTTCTTTTTTTGATTGCACTTTCAAAACATAAAGTCCCATAATTTTATTTAATCAAAAGCTTGTTTGCAGGATTAATAAAAAGGTTATGTTTGAAAGCATTTTGGGGAAAACTCTTAAAACACCATTATTTAACCTAATAGAGCCAATACCAAAAATTGTAACCACTTATTATGGAAAGCCATCAACAGGAAAGACAAATATTTTGCTATCTTTATCTGTTAATTATGCTCAGCAAGGCAAGAAAGTTCTGTTTGTTGATGTTGACGGCGGATTTTCTATTGCGCGCATAAAGCAAATGCTTGGAAAAAATGATGTTGAGAGTGTGCTTAATAATATTTATGTTGCAAGCCCGCGCACTTTTGAAGAACAAATGCGCGAGATCAAAAATTTAAGAAAAACTGTTGAAAGAGATCAAATTTCACTTGTGATTATAGATTCAATTATTCTTCTTTATCGTTTAGAATTAGGTGAAAATTTTCAAGATATTAACCGTGAGCTTGGCAAGCAGCTGGCAGGGTTGTGCGATGTTGCAAGAACATTTAAAATACCTGTGATAGTAACAAACCAAGTTAGGGAATGGAATAATAAAGAGGAAATGGTTGGGGGTGATATTTTAAAATATTGGAGTAAGATTATTTTTAAAGTTGAAAAAACAAATAAAGCATACAACATATCTGTTTTGCGACACATAACTTTGCCGCAAGGCGTTGGTTGTGATTTTCGAATTGTTGATGCTGGCTTAGAGGAGATTGTATGATAGGGCGTATTTGGAAAAAAGGATTGATTTTGGTTGTCTGTTTTTATCAAGAAAACAACATAAAATATATTTGGAAGAATAAAGAAAACAACATAAAACATATTTGGAAGAATAAAGAAAACAACATTAACTCTATTTGGAGAAAAAATGAAATATTTTGAATTGAAAAAATTAGTAGAAACAGCGCAACCCCTAATAAAAGATGTGTTTGTTGATAAAATAGATATTATTAATAAAAAAACACTACAAATCCGTCTAAATCAAAAAATTGAGCAGCGCAAATTAGTTTTAATTGCTAAGCCACAGGAATTTTTTTTTATTGGCGAACAACGACTTGAAGCTCCTAAACAACCATTATCAGCGACAAGTGCATTTAGAAAATATTTAAATAATTGCATTTTGAAAGATGTTGAAATAATACCTAACAACCGAATTGTTAAAATATCTTTTAAAAAACATTGTATTGTTTCTCATGACATAGATTTTACATCCACAAAACCCCAAACATTTTATCTTTTTATTGAATTTTTCAGTTCATGTAGTTTTATTTTGACAAATGCAGATTTAGAAATTCTGGCACTTTCAAGATATTATAAAGATAAAAACCGAGAATTAAAAGTTCACAATTTATATATTGTTCCTGAAAGCAAAGAAATTCCACTACCCGTTGTTGCTCCTGCAAGCAATATACACCTTTTACAAAAACAACAACAAACAAAGGCTTTCAACAATATTTTTGACGAACAAAAAAAACAATTTTGGGAGAATTTTGAAAAATCACAATCATCTGCTTCACTTAAAGGCGAGGAAAAAATTGAAATGTTTCAAAAAGCAACACTTAAAAAATATTTGAGGCAAAAAGACGAATTTGCAAAAAAAGGAAAATTTATTTTAGATAATTTATACAAAATCCAGCAAGAATTTGAAGAGGCAAAAAAAGATTTAAAAGAGTGCATTAATTTAGATATAGAGGGAGTAATTTTAAGTTTAGATCTAAATAAAACTCCTCAAAAACAAGCCCGTGATTTTTTTGAGAAAAGCAAAAAAACAAAAGAAAAAATAGCAAAAATTGAGCAAATGTTAAAAAAAGCAGAAAAAAACAAAAGAAAAAAAGAAAGCCAAAAATCTTCTAAAAAACTGCTTGAAATTAAAGAATGCACTGAATTTTACACTAAATATCATTGGTTTTTCTCTTCGAGCGGTTTTTTGTGCTTTGGAGGTAGAAGCGCAGAGCAAAATGAAGATATTTTGAGAAATTTAGTGAAAAAAGATGATATTATATTGCATACAGATACTCCTGGCTCGCCATTTTTTATTATTAGGTCAGACATCAGAAAAATTGATGAACAAACAATTCAAGAAGCAAGCCAAGCAACTGTAAGTTATTCGAGATATTGGAAAAATAATTATTCTGCAGGCATTGCTAATGTTTTTGCTCCATATCAAGTTAAAAAAGAAAAAAACTTGCCACTAGGCACATTTTTAGTTGAAGGAAAAATTAGAAAAATGCGCGCAATTCTTGAGATCGCAATCGGAATTGATAAAACTAATCAAGTTATAGGCGGACCAACTTCAGCAATTTTGCAAGAAGCCAAAAATTATGTTATTTTACAGCCAGGCAAAAAAAGCAAGTCAGAAATTATGAAAATAATTAGTGAAAAACTTAAAATTCCAAAGCCAGCAATTGAAAAATTTTTGCCAAGTGGAGAGTATAAAATTATTTCTTGATTTCTAAGAATCCTTCTTGTTCGCCGATTTCAACCCAAGCCCATGCCCAAACAACTGCTTCAAATGCGCGCACAAAATCCTCTTTTTCAGTGAAGTAGTGGCTATCTTTAATATATGCTTTAATGTTTTTTAGAAAGCCATGCTTTTTAGGATTTTTCAATTTAATATCAAGATTGTCTAATTTGTTTAACCATTTGATTGTTTCTTTTTTTAGATGTTCTTTTGTAGAGACCATATTTTTGTTTGCTTTTTGATTATTTTAATATTTTTGATTATTTTAATATTTTTGATTATTTTAATATTTTTGATTATTTTAATATTTTTGATTATTTTAATATTTTTGATTATTTTAATATTTTTAAAAAGCATTATTACTTTTATTTTTAATAAAAATTTTACTTGAATTTATGAATTTTAGGCAAACCAAAATTTTGTTATATTATTAGAATATTAAATATTACTTAGATTATCTGATTACATCTGTTTTTTTAAATATTATTTAAATTATTTGATTACCTTTGTTTTTTAGGCATAATTTTACAAAAATTTTGAAAATATACTAAAAACTGCAAGTTTTTAAATAAGAGTAAAATAAATTTATTTTTAAATATGTTTAAAATAAATATACAACTAAAGCGAGTGTATTTTTAGAGTAGTTGAACAATTACTTTTTATTTTACTTTTTCTGCAATTTGTTTTCCATAATTTCTGCACTGTTCTTTTTCTTCATCACCAGGAGTTAAATGAATTGTCAGGCCGCCCCCAATAACATTAAAGCCATTTTTTTTAAGCTGTTTAACAAAATCTCTCATCCACTGTCCGCTACCCCAACCATGACTTCCAAATGCGCCTGCAATCTTGTTTTTTATTCCTTCTTTTTCCATTTGACTTACAAAATCTTCCATTTCATCTGCAAGGACTTCATCACCCATTGCCGGTGAGCCAAGAATTACTGCTTTTGCATCTTTTACATCATCAATCGTTGCTATGTCAACCAATTTTATTGAAACATCAATTCCTGTACTTTCAACACCTTCTTTTATTGCTTCTGCCATTATTTCTGTGTTTCCTGTCCCGCTCCAATATATTATGGATACTGTTGCCATATTATTTTTGTTTTATTTTTTATTTGTTTTAAAATTGTGATTTGG
This sequence comes from Candidatus Huberarchaeum crystalense, assembly GCA_002789275.1. Lineage (GTDB taxonomy): Archaea > Huberarchaeota > Huberarchaeia > Huberarchaeales > Huberarchaeaceae > Huberarchaeum > Huberarchaeum crystalense. The sequence continues at coordinate 4,147 of PFSX01000063.1, forward strand.
GATTTATGAATTTCTAAATTTCCTTAAATTTTTAATGATTTTTATTAAATTCTTTTCAAAGTTTGTTTTTGTGATTTAACTTTTGAGAGTTTTTTTGTGTTTTTGAAGGTATTAATTATATTTTTGTATAAATTGCTTTCACATCTGTTTTAAAACTCTTTTTTCGCGCATATATCAAAATATTATCTCTTGTTTTTTAATTCAGAGAATATTTTTTGCTTTTTTATAAAAAAACTGCTAGTAAAACTTGCTTAAATAAGTTATGAAACTTACAAAATATCACTTTGTTCCCACAATTTTTTTATTACTTTTAGCACTTGGAATTTTTGCAATTTTGTTTAACTCTTCTATTACAGGTTTTTTTGCCGCAGTTTCAGTAAACAATATAGATGCTTTACCTGTTTTTTACGACAACCAAACCATAGATTTTAATTTTATAACCACATCACACAATATTTCCTACTGCGCGCTCTTCTTAAATTATGACTTGGCTGACTTCCAAATAACTGCGAGCAAAACATTTATTTTGAGCAATCTTTCAGAGGGTGATTATGACTGGCTTATTGCATGCACAAATAAAACAGATGTTGAAATTGCAGCAGCAGGCGCATTTAAAGTGTTAGCGAGCAATCAGCAGCAGGAAAATCAGACAATAGGCAATCAAACAAACCAGACAGAAGACCAAAACCAAACAAGCGACCAACAAAATAATCAAACCAATCAAACAGAAAATCAAAACCAAACAAACAGTAATCAA
>PFSX01000009.1:0-16402 GCA_002789275.1 Candidatus Huberarchaeum crystalense
AAAACAAGCAAAATTTCCATAAAATATATTAAAATTACGATGTTTTGCTCTGTTGCTAATTTTTTATTTATCTTAAAAAGTGATGCTAAAGAAAGATGACAGACAGAATAAATGTTTCCTTTTGGCAAACTAAGTGTATTGTCTTTATTAGGAGTACAAAAGTTTTCTGTTTTAAATTTGTATTTTGCTTTCAAAAAAAGTTCAATAAAGAAAGGAATAAATAAAATGATTGCAATTTTTTCCATATTTCCCATTATAGCAACGATTCCGATTAGTGCTCCAACAGAATATGTAAGTGTGTCACCAGGAAAGACCTTTGCAGGATACCAATTAAACACAAGAAAAGCCAAGAGCGCAGACGCCATACAAAAAGAGAGTAAAGCCAACCACCCAAGCCCCGAAATCCAAGCAACATACCCCATAAAGCTTAAAATTATAACTCCTAGCCCTGCTTCAAGTCCGTTGTGACCTGCTAACATATTATAACCATTTGATGTTCCAACAATAGCAAGAGGAATCAAAAGCAAAGGATAAAGCAACCCAAAATCAACATTACCTAAAAAAGGAAGATTCATTGTCGAAGTTCCAACATTAACCATCATAAGAGGAATAGCTGCAGGAATTGTAAGGAGTGGTTTTTGCCATTGCTTTAACCCTTTTTTCCAACCCAAAATATCATCAAGCAGCCCTATTATAGTAATTATAAGAATTGTTACAAGTATTGCTAAAATATTAGTTAATTGAGTTGTGTCTTTAAAAATAAATGTTTGAATTCCAATATAAATTAAAGCAGCAAATACAAAACCAGCAACCACAGCAATTCCTCCTGCTTCTGCAACACTTTTATTTGAAATCTTATTCATATCCTTTCCTGTCAAATGCTGTTTCTTTGCCATTTTTATCCATACTGAAGTTAAAAAAAATGTTGATAAAAACGCAAGAACAATTGTTAAAGCTACAAGAAAGTCAACCATATTTTATTTAATAAGAGGGGGTATTAACAAACGCTGGCTTTAAACACCTAATAGCGCGCGCAACCCACATAAAAACAAACAAATATTAATATTTAAACCAAACAACTTTACTTTTTCTCATATTTCTTTTCATTTTTCTCAAATTTTTCCGTTTTTTCTGCTTTGTTCTTCTTTGCAAACTCTTTATCTATATTTATCCATTCAAGTTTGCCTAAAAAGGGCTGTCTCATTGTTATTCCAATCTTCATTTGGCCGCTTTGCGAAGAAATGCTAACAATGCGCGCTCTAACAATATCACCTACTTTTAAAATCTTTTTGCTTTCCTGGCTAATAAATGCCTTGTTTTTTTCATCAAAAGCAAATCTCTCATCACTAATTTGCGAAATGTGAAGTAGTGCTTCAACAAAACCAATCCTAACAAAAGCGCCAAACACAGCGCAATCAACAACTTCCCCGCTCACAACTTCATTTAACCAGGGTTTAAAAATTAACGCATTATATGTTGTATGATAGTAAATATTAGCATCGCGCGCATTTATCTTGCCATTTCCAACAGAAATTGTCTTAATAAAACTACACAAAACAGCGCCTTTGTCTGAGAAGAATGTTCCTTCTTTTTTGTTAATTGTGTTTTCTATTGATTTATGAATATCATAGCTAAATTCTTCAGGTGATACTGCGACGTTCTCTCCAATGACTGCATTTGCAAACATATATTATTTTGAAAACAAAATATGTGAAAATTTTGTCAAACATTTATATTAATATAGCATAGCAAAAACATATGAAAAATATTCAACTACCTTGCTGTAAAACGATTTTTTGTCAAACATTTATATTAATATAGCATAGCAAAAACATATGAAAAATATTCAACTACCTTGCTGTAAAATGATTATGCAAAATCTAAATTAATATTTATAAACATTCTATTTTATAAAACTTATGGTAGTAGGAGATATATTTTATAAAACTTTTTTTGAGCCACAAAAAGTGCAAGAAAAAAAACAGATAGCTGTAATTGTTGATGGGCCAAATATGCTTCAGCAAGGTGGTGTTGATTTAAAGCAAATAATAGATACTGCAAAAACATATGGTACAATTAGATTAGCTAAAGCTATGCTTAACCAGTTTAGTTCTGAAAAATTGATTGAAGCAGTAAGTAACAATGGATTTGAGCTTGTGTTAAGCGTTGGAGATGTTGATGTTGCTTTAACAGTTGATTTTATGGAAATTTTATTTAATCCAGAAATTACTCACATTATTTTAGTGACGCGCGATGCTGATTTTGTTCCTGTAATTATGCGCGCAAAGTCATATAAAAAAAGAATAATTCTATTTACAAAAAAAAATGTTGTTGTTGGGCGCGCGCTTTTGAATGCAGTAGATGAAGTTGTTTATTTGTGATTGATTTTTGAATAAATAAGTTAAATATAGAAGTTAAATATAGAAATAGTTGTTTATTTGTGATTGATTTTTGAATAAATAAGTTAAATATGGAAGTTAAATATAGAAGTAGTTGTTTATTTGTGATTGATTTTTGAATAAATAAGTTAAATATAGAAGTTAAATATAGAAGTAGTTGTTTATTTGTGATTGATGATTAATTTTGAAAGATTAACTTAAATTTAAAGATGGTTGTTTATAATGTTGCTTTGGCAAATCATGGGCTCGACGGGATTTGAACCCGCGACAAACGGATTAAGAGTCCGCTGCTCTACCAGGCTGAGCTACGAGCCCATAAAATATTTAAATTTAACTATAAGCTGAATAATATATAAATATTTGAAATTAAAAGTGGGCCAGGAAGGAGTCGAACCTTCCACCTTCTCGGTGTAAACGAGACGCTATGCCGCTAAGCCACTAGCCCATAAAGTTTTTGCTATTTTATCAACATTATCAAAGCAAAGATTTTTACACTCCTTTTTTAAAGTCCTCATCTTTATAACCAAAAACACTCATAATTCTAAGTGTTACTGGAAGAATTTGGTTGTTTATATAATATTCTGAATCAAAATCATTGGTTGTTTTGTGGGGGCGCGCCCTTTCGCTTATTGTGCCTTTTCCAGGAACAATAATATATTCAATAATATCACCTGGTTTTGCTCCTATAATTTTTGCAACAGAAATGTGCGCAGCTCGTATATTATAAGATTTTGGATCGCGCGTTAATTTTTTATAAATTATCAATTCATCAAGAGGAATTTCTTTATTTTTCAGTTTTTTAACTATATTTTTAACATACAACAAGGCATTTTCAATGTTTTCATTCAAACACATATTAATAACAGTTTCTTGTGTTTTTTTAGCCAAACTACACCAATCTCCGCGCACAAATTCAAAGCCTTTTATTATGATTTTTCCTTCAGAAGTTATAGCGGCATATCGTTTTTTGGTTCCTTGTTCAGATGTTCCTGCAAATAAAATCTTTGTATAAACACTTTCTTGTTTTAAATGCATAATGCCTGGCAGGTTTTTGTTAATTTTTTGTGTAAAATCATAGATTTTTTCTTTGTTTCCTAAAACCATCAAACTATCAGTATCTCCATAAATCACTTTAAATCCTGTGTTTTCGTATTGCGAAATTGTTTGTTTAAGATAATATCTTCCCCACGCACTTGCAGTTTCAGCACAAGGAAGGCAATACCATCGAGCTGCAATAAAACCCAAATAACCATAAGTAGCATTTGTTAAGAATTTTAACGCAATTTGCTCTGAATTCAAATTCTCATCAAACTTTTCTTTTAATATTTTTTTAAGTTCTATGCGTTTTTTTATCAATATATCAATAACAAAAGGAATAAAACCGCGCGGTTCTTTTAAAAAGAAATATTTTAAATCAGGATATTCAAAACAATTTTGTTGTGCGTTTGTTTTTGTAAATGGATCTATGTTGTATGTTGAAATTATAGATGGGTAAAGTGAGCGAAAATCAAGTATAACAACATCTTTATAAAGCCCTGGCTTTGGTTCAAGAACAAAACCTCCTTTAAAAGTATGCAAATATCTTTCTTCAAGATATTCTTTTTTTGCGCGCGTAGGAATAAGATATGAAGTTTCAAGAGCGCGCCTAATTAAGTGTTCTTCTACCAAGCGACTAAATCCCTGCCTGCTGCTTTGATCAATTGGTTGAAGTGTTAATCTTGATAAATTATATTCAACAGACAAAAATTTTTTGGCTAAATAATAAGTTAATTTAGCATCTTGTTTATTATAATTAACATACTCTTCAATATTTCCACAATCCCAGATCTTTTTTGACAAACTCATATTAAACTCTTTTTTTTCTTTTTTTAAAATTTCGCGACCCAAATCACCAAGCGAATAAGATGATAGGCGTAGATAAGGGTTGTGCTTTGTTACAACATCATATAAATCAACATGAAGCGCCTCATCAAAACTTGAAGATTTTCTCCATCCGCGACTAAAAATATTTATAGTTTTTGCTTCAGAAAGACCAAAAACATCTGCTCTATCTTTTATTGAAGGAAGATCAAATTCATTTCCATTATATGTAACAAAAATGTCAAACAAGCCAGAATTTATAATTTCAAAGAATCCTATGAGCATTTCTTTTTCATCTTTATAAATTTTAACATTTTTTATATTTGTAGGTTTCCATGTTAGGGTTTGTGAAAATTGCGCGCTTTCATTTTCACTATAAAAACTGATCATAGTTATTGGATTATTTTTTGTATCACCTTTTGCTCCGAGCTCAGAATCATAGCACTCAATATCAAATGCGCAAACTTTTGGTTGGTATTGTTCAAAAAAATTCAGTTTTTTGTCAACAAGATATTTTGAAACATTTCGAATATCGTGGTTTCTGTTGTGAAATTTAGGAAACATTAGTTTTATCTTTTCTTTTATTTTTAAGATATCTTTTTCTTGCTTACAAAAGATTTTAACACACTTTGTTTGTCTATTTTCAAAAGTCATAACTTCAATTTCAACAGAAACCAGACCTCTTATTTCATTATCAACTTCTACTCTAATTTTTCTAATTTTCTCAAGGGTATTTTTTAATTTTTCAGTGCTATATTCAGCATCAGGAACTGTATAAAAATAAGGTAAAAAATCTTTGTCAATTGTTTTAAAAATTTTATTTTTCTGTCGCCAAAAAAGTTCAAAACCATAAGACCCCTCACTGAATTTTTTGTATTTTATGTTCAACAATATTTTACTTGCAATATCTGGATTTTTAGATGTTTGCTCAAATAAGAAAGACATATTGTATTTAAAACAAAATTGCTGTTATTTTAAACAAAAATATTGTATTTAAAACAAAATAGTAGCTATCCTTAACAAAAGCAGATTATTAACAATATTTGTTTAAACACAATAATAAATTAGATAAAATACAATAATAAATTAGATAAAATACAATAATAAATTAGATAAAATACAATAATAAATTAGATAAAACACAACAAAATATTTGTTTATTTTAAATCTCCTTATTAAATATATTATGGCTATTAACTCAAAGCAAATATTTACGTTGGCGTTTAGTGCTATAGTATTGAGTATATTTATTGTTTCTGCTGTTTTTATTAGTGGGTGTGTTGGAAGTACTAATCAAAACCAATCAAATTTGGCAAGCGAAATCCCAATCAACACAGGAACTGCGGTTTTTACAATTACAGATGCTGCGATGAACATGGGCGCTGTAAGTTCTGTTAACATAACAATTAACAAAATTGAAATAAACAGCAAAAACAAAGGATGGATTGTTCTTTCAAATGAAGTGCAGACCTATGATTTACTAGAATTAAAAGCTGAAAACACAAGCAAATTATTAGTTATAGCAAATTTGTCTGATGGTTTATACAATCAAGTAAGATTGCATATATCTAAAGTTATTATTATAAAAAATGGCGCGCCTATTGAAGCAAAACTTCCAAGCAATGTACTAAAAATGAATATTAATTTTAAAGTTATTGAAAACAAAACTTCAACAGTGTCTTTTGATTTTATAGCAGATGAATCATTGCATACAACAGGCGACGGAAAAATAATAATGGCACCTGTTATAAAAGTTGAAACAAGAACAAGCGTAAATGTTCAAATCAAGGGGCAAAATAAAGTTGAAATTCAAGATGGCAAAGTTGAAGAGAATTTTGAGGTTGGAATGAATGAAAAAGGAGATGTTGATGTTGGAATAAAAATTAAAGCAAACACCGAAATATCAATTTCTGAAAATGGAAAAATAGAGGTTTTTAGAAAAGGAAAAGTAAATAATATAGGAACACAACTTTCAATAAAAAACATAACTTTAAATAAGCAAAAATACACAGCAAATGAAAAAATAAATATAGAAGTATACCTAAAACTAAATAAAAATGCAGATATCCAAGTGCATATTTATGGAATAGCTTCGCGCCAAGGATCTAATCTAATTGACGAAACTAAAAATGTAAGTGTTTCTACTGAAGGTCAAAGTTCTGTTAAATTTGATGTAAATGCTCCTACTTGCACGCATGGATGTGGGGCAAGATATTTCCCGGGACTATATCTGCTAAATGCAGAAGTAATTGTTAATGGAGAAGTAGTTGATAAAACAACTATTAATGTTGAACTTTACTAAACAAAAATATAACTTGATTTTTAACCCAAATATTTTTATTATTTATTGGATTTTTCCAAGAGCCACATATAAATTATAGTTATTCTTATTCTAATGATTAGTGTTGTTCCTAATAACTTAAAAAAGATATAAAATATCTTTTGTTTGTCTTGAATTAAAGCAACAGCCAACAAATATAACTAAAATTTTTGTTTGTTGTTTGAATTAGAACAATATTTAGCAAATCTAACTAAAAATTTTGTTTGTCTTGAATTAAAGCAACGGCCAACAAATATAACTAAATATAAAGTATAAAAATATAAAAAACAATTGTTGTTATATTTACTATAATCTTTTTCAATCTAAGAGCCTTTGCTCAACTCAATCAATAGCTTCATAAAAACACTCTCAGGCGGCAAATTTTCATAATTTCCCTTTACTCCTAACTCAAGCAACTTTCTTCCTCTGCTGTAAACATTCATATTTACAACTCCAAAAATTGTTTGTGTTGCCATAATAACTTTAACACCCTTTTTTATCAAATTTTCAATTTCAGGCAAGCAATTTTCATGAACATGCCCAAGACCAGTGCCTTCAATAACCAATCCAGAATAATTGATATAATTTCGCAAAATTTTAGGATCAAAACCAGGATGAACTTTAATTAAACCAACCCATATATTTTTATCAATTAAAGTTAATTCAAACTTCTCTTTATTTATTATAACTTTGTGCAACATCTCAACTTCGCCAGACAAGTAAGAAACGCGCGCAACCAACCCATCATCAAAAGACATAAACGCATCTCTTCTGCTTGAGTGCATTTTTCTTGCTTTTTCACCAGGCAAAACCACACAACTTTCATCACTTTGGTTTTCGTGCATGCAAACTCCTACTCCTCCCCAATTAGTTTTAATTATAAAGCGCGCTGCGCAAATCAGATTCATTCCTGCATCAGAGCTTGGTCTGTCAGAACTTCGCTGAGCCCCAACTAAAATAACAGGAATTGGCAAATTTTTAAGCATAAAATGCAAAGCAGCTGAAGTATAATGTATTGTGTCAGTTCCGTGAGTAATTATTATTCCTTTTGTCTCTTTTTTAATTCCTTTTTTAATTGCAAGTGCCAATTCATTAACAAAATTAAAATCAACATCCTCAGACATAATATTTGCAACTTTGATAATGTCAAAGTCAGATACTTCTTTTAGTTCAGGGTATAAAGCATAAAGTTCTTCAGGCTCAAATTTCGCAACAACTGCACCTGTTTTATAGTCAACTTTTGAAGCGATTGTTCCGCCAGTGTGAATAATTATTATTTTTGATTTACTCATATTGTTTTATAGAATCTTCTTCAATATATTCAATTTCTTCTTTATCTAAAGCAACATTATATCCGTTTTTTAGTTTGATAATTATATATTTTGGATGTAATAGTAAAATACCTTCAAACTGACTATTATCTTTTAATTTAACCTTTATTGTTTCCATATATTTTTTAATTATAAATTTATTTTGTTTTTTAAATAATTTTAAAATTGATAAGAGAATCTTTAATAGTTTCAAATAGTTTTTGATGGCCAACTGAATTGGGGTGAAGCCCCTCTTCTAATAATTTTTTGTAATTAAAATTTAGCCAATTATCAAAGATTTCAATAAAGAGAATTTTATTCTTTTGACAAACTTCTTTTATAATTTCATTGTATTCTTTAATACTTTTATTTTTGTATGTAATATTAGTATTCCATGAAATAGGTGTGGTTTTTGATTCATCAACAGGTGTTAAACAAATGAAAACGATTTTATTTGTAAATTTTTTAGCAATTTCTATTAATTTTTTAATATTTTCTTTAAATTTCTTTGGTGAAGTCCAATTCTTTTTTAAATTGTTAAGATAAGCAGAGTCATTACTACCAATAGAAAATAAAATAATAGTCCTATCAACGTCTTTTGATAATCTGGCTTTTATTTCTGATTCTAATCTTTTTAAGAGATAATCACTTGTATCTCCATCAACACCAAGATTATAAACAGCAAAATGATTTAAATAATTAGATAATAAAATTCTTTTATCTAAAAATGTTTTTAATTTCTGGACATAGCCACATTCAGGATCCCAAGCTCCAAATGCTATACTGTCGCCGAAAACTAAAATATTTGCCATAATGTTTTTTAATTATTTTGGTGCCCTGTTTGTATACACTTCGCTAATGAGATGAGCAAACAACGGCCGCGTTATAAACACACCAACAAGAATTCCTATGATAGTTGTAATTGCAAAGCCCTTCAAAAAGCTGACTCCTGTTGTGAATAGCAACAACGAAGCAATAGTTGTAAATGCAGAACCATAAATAACAAAAAATGCGCGCTCAATTCGCACATGTATAGTTTTTCCTGTCTGTTCGCCAGACCTTACTTCACTCAAGATGACAATAAGATTATCAACACCTGATCCAACAATTGCAATCAAAGCTATAATAGAAGCAATATCTAAGTTCCAATGAATAAGAGCTGCAATCCCCAAAATAATTATTAATTCAGAAACCAATGCACCTATGACTAGCAAAGTGTCAATAATTTTTTTGAACCGAATAAAAATAAGAACTGCAATACCTATAAAAGCACTTACCAAAGCAATCAAAAATTCATTTAGGAAAACATTGCCCATTTTTGCAGAATAAGGCTGCATACTATATATTTTTATTTGCACAGGCAAACTTCCAGATTCAAGCAAAGCTTTCATTCTATCTGCATCTTTTTTTCCACCAGACCCTTTAATGCTTGTAGTTATTAGTTCATCAGCACTGCTTCGCTTTAACTCGTTTGCAATAAGCAACTCGCTAACATTTTCTTTGTCAAGAAGCAAAACAATTTTTTTATTCAAATAACCCTTATATTCTGTACTATAATCCAATGTCTTTAAAATCCGCGCATAATTTTCAGCAGCACCAGGTGTTATGGTTAAAGGCAATTGATAACCCCCTTTCTGCGCCACTGTTGGATAGCCAACTTTAGATATTTGATCCCCTGTGAATACTGTTTTGTTGTCTATTTTTGCTTCAAATTGGCCTTGACGCAAAAGCATTTGTTCTAAGTCCTCGCGCGTTGTGCCCGCCATTGATATTTGTAGAAAATAATTATTTTCCTCTTTTAATTTAACAATCTGCATATCAGTAAGGCCAACACTATTAATTCTGCGGTTTAAGACCCCATACACACGATCTATCATTTCAGATGCATTTGAAACAGTTTCAGGACTTTCAAAACCGATAATAACTGTTGTTCCCCCAACAATATCCAAACCATACTTTAAACCACGGCTAGGGGTTATAGATACATTAAATCCCAAACTATTATTCTCCATTGCAAGTATTATTTTTTTTTGTCCGTCAATTACACAAATTACACTGTCCCCTTGCTTTATTTGATTCATAGCAAAGTAATAGTCATCTATTGTTTTTATTGGCTGAGAAAAAATTGCCTCAAATGTTTGCCCAGCATACTGGCCGTTTGTAATAATAACCTTTTGACCACTGCCAAAAACCCCTAGAGGGTTAATTAAATAAATACTAGCAAGCAAAAGAATAAAAACAAAAATTGCGCGCCATTCTTTTCTAATTAAATTTTCTAAAGAGAGCTTAGCAGGCATTTTTCACCCCAACAAAATTTTCTAAAGAGAGCTTAGCAGGCATTTTTAATCCCCATAAAAAAGTGTCGCGGTTATGCAATATTATTTTCTCTCTTTTTATTTTTATATTCATACGCTTGCCTCCTTTTTTTCTAAATACCATCTTAATATTCCTGTATTTATAATCCAAGTGTTTATAATATCAAAAGCAATCGCTATATTCATAATCAGTGCAATTGTGCGCGCAATATCATTTGTAGAAACAAGCTGAATTGCCAAAAAAGCGCACCAAGACGTTATCTGCATCGTAAGTCCTATTTTGGCTGCTGATTTTATTGAAGCAAATATTGTGCCTTCTCGCATTTTCATAAGTTTTGTAGTCAAAAGAACATCAGTATTAATTGAGTATCCAAACACAAACATAAAAGCAATGATTGTAGATGTGTTAATTTCAACACCCAAAAATGAAGCAATAATAAAGGTCTCAATAACGTCAATAAGCACACAAGAAACAGCCATAACAGAAGGCACAACACTTCGAAAATAAAAAAATACTGCTCCCCCCATCAACAAAAAAGAAAATAGCAAAATTCTTGTTGTTTTTTCATACAAAATTTTGCCTAAATATGAATCTATTTCCTTTGCATGCGGTTTTTCTTTCAAATTAAGCGCGCTCATAACTTTCTCTTCAAATTGCTGTTTTGTCAAAGAATTGCTACCTGATTTTAGAGTAATATCTAAAATGCGCGTTCCTGTAAAAGATGTTGTTTCTTTAACATTTACGCCACTTAAATCGCCAAGTGCTGCATAAATCTCTGTCTCGCTGCCCCCTTGCCATTCAACAAGCGAAATTTTATATCCTCCAACAAAATCAAGGCCCAAATTCAAATTAACATTTCCTGTGCTTAATCCTATGAAAAATGCTATAACCAAAATAACAAACAACACTATTGGAAGTACAAGCATTTTTCGATAGTTTTTGTCGAAAAATAAATCAAGTGTTTTTGCGATTGCCATAAACTTATTTTGTAAGTTTGTAGGTTGTTGTTATTGAATAACAATATTATTTTGTAAGTTTGTAGGTTGTTGTTATTGAATAACAATATAAAAAAATATAAAACAACCTTTACTTGTTGTTGCATAGCAAAATAATTTGCGAATGAAATAAAATTACATAAATCTAATATAAATCTAAAATCAAAGAAATAAACCCGGCTGTATTTACCCAAAAATTATTTGTATTTTTAGTTTTTAGTGCTATTCTTTTTTGCCCACTTAATCAAATCCAGGTTTCCTGCAAAAGGATCTGTAACTTCTTCCTTTTTGATAAATTTTTTTAATCCCTGCAAAATAAAGTTTGATTTTGTTGTGAAGAATTGGCCTAATTGTTGTTTCATAATATGTGTGGTAAAGTTGTTTAAAAAATATATGCTAACTGAAGAAAACAATCAAATTAACTTAAAAGGTTGGGTGGACACAATCCGAGAACTTGGACAAATTAAATTTATAATAGTTAGAAGTCAGCTTGAAAAATATCAGGTTGTTATAAAAAAAGATAGCTCTATCGATATTAGAGAGATAGTAAACAATCTAAACCGCGAAGATGTAGTTGAAATTATTGGTGAGAAAAAAGGAGATGAACGCGCGTCTGGTGGCTTTGAAATTATTCCTTCTAAAATTAAAATACTTGCAAAATCAAAAGATAAACTTCCAATTGAATTTAGAGATGAGATAGAAACAGAAGAATCAAAACGATTTGATTGGAGATTTTTAGACTTGCGAAATCCAAAAAAAATGGCAATTTTTAAAATTAAGCAAGTGTTTATTAGCACTGCGCGCGAGTTTTTAGAAAGCGAAGATTTTATAGAAATACATTCCCCGAAAATCGTTGGAACAGGAGCAGAAGGGGGATCTGAAATATTTCCTATTGTTTATTATTCAAGAGAGGCGTTTTTATCTCAATCACCACAATTATATAAGCAATTGGGGTTGGCTGGTGGATTTGAAAAGGTCTTTGAAATTGGAGCTAATTATCGCGCAGAAAAAAGCCACACAACGCGCCATTTGACAGAATATATTGGTTTGGACTTAGAACTTTCATTTATTGAATCAGAAGATGAACTTATGGATTTAGAAGAAAAAATGCTTAAATACTGCTTAGAAAAAGTTAAAGAAAAATGTAAAAAAGAGTTAAAAATATGTGAAGCAACAATCAAAATTCCAAAAATTCCTTTTCCAAAAATCGCGATTAGTGAGGCATTCAAAAAATTAAATATTAGTAATACAAATAAAAATGATTTAAGTGATAGTGAAGAAAAAGAACTTGGAAAAATTATTGAAAAAGAAACAGGCAGTCAGTTTGTTTTTGTTACAAAATATCCTTTTAGCAAGCGACCTTTTTATACTATGAAAGATGAAAAAGATCCAACACTAACTAAAAGTTTTGACTTGCTTTGGAAGGGCTTAGAAATCACAACAGGAAGCCAACGAGAACATCGGCACAATATTTTAATAAACCAATGCAAAGAAAAGGGTGTTCCTACTCAATCAATCGCAACATATCTTGAGGCCTTTAAATATGGAATGCCGCCAGAAGGAGGAATGGGAATTGGAATTGAAAGAATTATAATGCAAATGCTAAATTTATCAAATATTAGAGAAGCGAGCTTTTTTCCGCGAACAGCAGAAAGATTAGAGCCATAAATAAGGAAAAATACGAAAACTATTATAAAAAAAAAGAATATATTTATTAAAAACTTAGATTTAAACTAACAAACCAACACTTATTTTTTACTTTTAATCTTTTCTTCAGCACTATTAACAGATTTTAGAATACTTTCTTTTTTGCTTTTTAAAATTTCAGCAACAGTGTCTTTAGCTCCAAGTCCTATTGCTAAGCCCAAGCCCAAAGCAAACGCCACTGCAAAAGCCATTAAAATAATTTTAAAAGTGTCGGTAATAAGCGAAGGATCAATCATAAAATGAGGCAATGCCATAATTAAAAAGAAAAACAGTATAATATATTTAACAATATTTGCAACTAAGCCAGCAAACAAAAATGGCGCGCGGCGCGTATAATATGCCACATATTCTCCAACAAACAAGCCAACTATAATTAAAATTACTCCATAAATAAAAATAGGGAATAAATTTGCAATATTAGTTATAAAATGACTAAGCATATCTAATTTTGCAAAACTAACTGCTTGTAACACTACTATTAAAAGCAAATATACATATAAAATATTTACAAAAAACTTAATGGGTGAATAGTCACCAAGAGTATTTCCAACAGGGGAGTCTGCGATTTTCTTTTCAATGTTTGCTTTCTTTAAAATAGATTTAATTACTTTGCGTATAATTTTTGCAACTATAACTCCAACAACCAAAACAAGTATTGCTATTAGGATAGGATAAAGGTGGTTGACAATTGTTTCAACTGCCACAAGATTAGATAAATCTGTTATTTTCATAATATTATTTAAATGGTTTGTTTAAAAGGCAAGATTAAAAATATAACAAATATATTACTTGCTAGTAGCTTTGAGAGATTTTGACATTAATAGCAGCAACAAATAGCTTTGAGAGATTTTGACATTAATAGCAGCAACAAAATATTTTTAAAATCTTATTGCATCTTTCATATTTTTAAGAAAACTTGGCTCTTTCTTAAAAGATAAAGCATGTGATAATACATCATAAAGCGTTTTACAAGCGATAATTTTGGTGTTTGCTATTTTTGATTTTGGTAACGACACATCTCCTAAATTTCGTAGGGGTATAATTATTGTGTTAAATCCTTGCTCAATTGCCGCAGAAATTTTTGCATTAACTCCTCCAATAGGCAGAACTTCTCCTTGTATTGAAAGTGAACCGGTCATAGCAATGTTTTGCTTAATTGGTATATTTTCAAGTGCTGAAAAAATAGCGGTTGCTACACTAATAGAAGCAGAGTCACCCTCAACACCTTCATAAGTATATAAAAACTGAATGTGTAAGTCATAATCGCTAAGATTTTTTCCAATAAATCGTTTAATGTTTGCCTCAATATTTTGGATTGATTCTAATGCAATTTTTTGCAGATTTCCTGTCACAATTATTTTACCTTGCCCTTTTTTGTGTGGTTTTGTTATGACTGATAAAATAGGAAGCACAACCCCACTTGATGTCTCTCTACTTCCTATAACAGCAAGCCCATTTACTCTTCCAATTTTCGCGCCACTAATTTCAATTGCTTCATAAGATTTCAATTTTTCACAATACTTCCCTGATATTTGGTCTTCAACAGAATAGCATTTTTTTATTGCTTCTTCAACATCTAACTCATCTGTAAACAACTTATTTTTAAATAAAGCAATATCTCCTGCTGATCTTACAAGTCCGCCAAGTGCTCGAAAATGTGCGCTTAATTTTCCTTTTTCGCCTGCTATCATTTTGTTATATTGAATAAATCTATCAACTGCTTTATTAGTAAAATGAGGAATTTTTCCGTCATTCACTATCTCTTGAGCTATAAATACAGATAGCTTCTGACGATTTTCAGCAGTATCTTCAATTGTATCTTCCATATAAATTTCATAACCATAACCTATTATGCGCGACCTTAAAGCAGGGTGAAGTTTTTCAAGTGCATGAATATTTCCAGCAGCAACCAACACAAAATCACAAGGCACAGGCTCTGTATGCACTGTTGAACCTCCACTCATAGGGTTTTTTCCAGTGATAGATAGCTTTTTTTCTTGCATAGCAGTCAGCAAAGCAGTTTGGGCCTCAACAGGTAAAGTAGAAACTTCGTCAATAAACAAAACACCTTTATTAGATTTATGAATCAAACCAAATTCAACTCTTTCGTGAGCAGGAGTTCCTAATCCTCCTGATTGAAAAGGATCATGCTTAACATCTCCAAGTAGCGCGCCCGAGTGAACACCAGTAGCATCATAAAAAGGCAGTTCGTGTTTTTTTCTTTCTAAAATATTTGGCTTAACGTCTTTTGTAGATGATGATAGCATTTTAAACATAATAATTATAACTACGCCTGCGATTAAACCAACAAGTAGCTGTTGGGTGTTAATTGCATAAAAAAGGACACCTATAAGTGAAACAACCATTAAAACAGTAAAAAGTAGATTTAATAAGCGCCTTTGGTCAGTAAAAGTTTGGCGATATTTTTCTGCTTCAGCAACAGAAACAATAGTAATTCTTGGATTGTTTTCGTCGCGCTCATTTGGCAAAGACATAACAGCAGGTATTTCTTTTTCAGGTAAAAGCTCTGAAAGGGCTTTTCCTAACATTGATTTTCCAGTGCCTGGTGAACCTATTAACAAAAGGTTTCTTCTTTGTTTTGCAGCTTTCATTAAAATTTCTTTAGATTTTTCTTGACCTATGATTTGTGAAAATATTTTTTTAGGAACTGGAATTTCTTGAGTTGTTTTAAAATTTTTAGGAACAGATGGCAAGACCTCTTTAACAAAACCCATGGAATCTATAGACAAAATAAATTGCTTTTTTTCTTTCAAATATTTTTCAAACACAATGTTGTCACCGACAGATTCAAATCTGATAACCACTGGTTTGCCATCAAATTCAGCAACAATTGGCCCATAATTTATATTGTATTTCTTTGACGGAAAAAAAGCAAAGGCATTGCCTGGTTGTGATTTAATATTCCAAAATATGTTTGATGTTTTAGCGCGCCCATGCATTTTCTCAAAATCTGTTGCTATTTTTGATGAAAAATAAAGTTCAATTATATTATCTTTTTGCTCTGGCATATATTTTTTAGTGGATTTTAGTAGTTTCTACACAACTTATTTGTATATTCTTTGCATCTTTTTTGTATAGCAGTAAGGCAATATTATATCTTCATTTTTTTATTATTTTTTTCTATTTTTTCATTTTTTTTTATAGCAGTAAAGCAATTTTATATTCTTATTTTCCTAACATCTATCTAAAATCTATTTGTTATGTTAATAATTAATAATAAATATTAATATTCATATAAAGAGCAGGAGTGAGTTGTGAAAACACGCAACAGTGTTCAATAATGCAAGGGGCAGGCGCGAGTTGTGCAAAACGCACAACAGTATTCAATAATGCAAGGGGCAGGCGCGAGTTGTGCAAAACGCACAACAACTCCGCGATGCGGACTTAAACCTGCGAAGATTTATGTTAATATTATTATATTTATATGAAGAGCAGGCGCGAGTTGTGAAAACACGCAACAGTATTCAATAATGC
>PFSX01000009.1:16415-21333 GCA_002789275.1 Candidatus Huberarchaeum crystalense
GCAAGGGGCAGGACTTGAACCTGCGAAGACTTGCGTCAACGGATCTTGAGTCCGTCCCCTTTGACCACTCGGGAACCCTTGCTTTGCGGGTTTTTTTGTCAGAGACAAATCAAACCCTTGCGATGTAAGAACGCTAATGTTGAATATAAACAAAACAACAAAACGCGCGCTCCTTTGCTTGCCACTTAATTTTTTTACTTGCAAAAAGCCCTAGGGAAGAGTTGAACTCCCGACCTACTGTTTACGAAACAGTCGCTCTACCAACTGAGCTACTAGGGCTTAAGATTTTTTATCTATAAACAAAAAAACTAGCCATTAAAATAAAAGGCGCGCGAAAGTTTGGTTGAATATAATAAAAAATTAATAGAAAACATATTATAAAAATTTGTTAAGCAAAACTAAAAAGAAATCCAATAAAATTACTTCAAATCTTAATTCCTATCAGACCAAGCACAAATTTATGCACTATTAATAAAATTCCTAAAGCATATAAAATAAAACATATTTTGTTAAAATGTTTCCCTTTTTTTAATACTTTATTTAAATATATAGTTGCTTGAATTACTAAATACCCACATATTTGAAATATGTTTGCTTCTTTTAAAGCAAAGGTCCAAAATAAAGTAAGTGGAGTCCAGATAATCATTAAAAGAATAATTGTACCAAAAATAACAAATGCTTCAAAGGCTAAACTTGATTTGAACCTTTATAGTAAATCTATATATATAGTGCTAGCTATTATTCCTGTTGTAAGCCATACAAAGAAAATAGGTAAACTTAAATCTGAAAAATTAAAAAATTGAAACCTATCAAAAAATAAAGTAGTAGTATTTGAATCCATATAATATTTACTCAACTTCTACAAAAACTGCTGGTTTTCCCGGCAAAGAAAATTTTGCAGTGTTTTGAGGATCAAAGGTTGTTTCTTTCTGTATCTCGAAAATTACACCAAACTCCTTTTCAAAAAACATTTTTGCATCTTCTAAAACAGCAAATTCTTTGTTCCTGCTTAACAAAACACCAGGAATTGCGCGCAGTTTGCTCGCCATGTTTTCAATTTCAAATTTGTGTTCAGCATATTTTTGCGCGCGCAAAAGTTCGCCAATTTGCTTTCCACTTGATGCATCTTTAAACAATTCATACTTCCATTCTGGCGCCAAATATAGATGAATTTTTTTTGCTTTTTTTCTACTACCTTTTTCTACCAAAAGAATTAGTTCGCGCAAAGTTTCGTGCAAGTTGATGATATTTTCTTCTGATGCTTCGGTGTGTTTGTCTTCCAAAGATTTATCAAATTGAGGATAAGAAGCAAGCGAGATAAAATCCTTATTACCTATCTGCTCCCAAAGTTCTTCGCAAATGTGTGGAGTGAACGGCGCCATTAATCTTAGCCAAATATTGCTTACTTTTTCAAGTGTTTGTTTATCTTTTCCTCCTCGCGATAAATACCACTTTATTAAATTGTGAATATTAAAAAAGATCTCATCACTCGCTTTTTTAATATTAAATTTATTAAATTCGCTCTCAACAACCTTGCAAGAAGCATTTAGTTTTGAAAGAATCCATTTGTCAATCGCCTCTTTTTCTTCATCTTTTTTTATACTTAATTCATTAATCATTTCTTCTTCATCTTTTTTTATACTTAATTCATTAATCAAATTGATAATTGATTCTAATTTTTTTTTATATTTTATAATAATATCTTGATCCCATTCTATATCAGAAAAAAGCTCTGCTGTGTTTAAATAATACAATCTCATTCCATCAACAGAATATTTTTTTGCTATATCTTTAATAGGTTCTGCTCCGCCTTTTGATTTTGAAAGTTTAAATTTTCCTTTTCCTGTGACCCAACCATTAGCGCCAATACCAACAGGCCAATATTTTTCTGGAAATATTGCTATATGGCTTTTCAAAAAAACGGGAAAATGAACTGTTTTATGCTCTTTTCCCGCAATATTCATATTTAAAGGATACCAATAATCAAATTCTCTATGAATTTCTTTCCAAATCTCGTTTTTTGGTTTGCCTTTTCCCAAAAAAACATAATCAAAAAATTCTTCTGTTAGATCATCTACACTTATTTTCTTATTGTTAAAATATTGAGAAACAATATAATAAGCAGGATAAATTGTCGAGTCTGCAATTGGTTCTATTATCCATTTTTTGTCAAACGGCAGTTTTGTTCCTATCCAATTATTCAAACGAGTGCAAGCCCTGTCTTCAAACCAAGTTAAAATTCTGGGAAAATTTTTCTTAAAGCTTTCAGGAATTATTTGCATGTTATCTACTTGTTTTTTTGCCTTTTCTGTTATTGATTTATCACTATATTTTATAAACCATTGGTCAGGAATTTTTTTTATAACAACTTTTCCCCCACATCGACAAATAACTTCTTCTGACAAATCTCTGATTTTTCCAGCAAGATTTTGGTTTAATAAATCTGCCCCTAAATTTTCCTTAACTTCACTTATTTTTAAACCAGCATATTTGCCGCAAATTTCTTTCAAAACACCTTTGCTAAACTCTTTAAGGTATATTTCTGTAGTTGCTTGTTCAAGTTTTTCTATTTCATTTTGAGTGTCAATTCCTATTTTTTTGCAAATTTCTTCTGCAGGAAATTCTCCAAACTCTTGAGTCTTAATTAAAGAAATTTGTTTTATATTTTTTATTTCTTCTTTTGGAAGATTAAATTTATCAAGCAAGTTGTTATTGTTTTGTATATCTTTTAGCGCTATGTAATCATAAGGAGCATGAGCAGGAACACTCATAACAACACCTGTTCCTACATTTGGATCAACAAATAATGCAGGTAAAATTATGACTTTATTTTTGGTTAGAGGATTTTCGCAATATTTTCCAATTAACTCTTTTCCTGAAACTTGCTCTATTATTTCAACACTTTCTTCTTGATATTTTAATTTTTCTGCTGCTTGCTTGCTTATAATATAAATTTCAGATCCAACACTTGCGCGCACATAATTTATCTCTGGATTTATCCACATATTAACAACACCAAATAAAGTTTCAGGACGCAAAGTAGCTGCAGGCAAAACATTATTTTCTAATTTAAATTTTATTGTAAAATATTCCACAACTTCTGCATTTCCTCCTTTTGAAATGTCTGTTTCAGATAGATCAACTGCAACAGGCCCGCAATTAATGCAAGTAGTAGTAAAATATGGCTTTTGAATAAGCAAACCCAAATCCATAAACTTTTTAAACTGCCACTCAATGAATTTATGATAATCATCAAAACTAGTGCAAGTAAATGCACTCCAACTAGAAGAAAATCCATATGCTTTCCAACTATCAACATATTCCTTATTAAAAAACTCTATAATTTTTTCAGGAGTCGTAAGATTGCTGACTATGTCTTTAGGACAGCCATTATCAACTAAATAATTTATCCATTTTTCATCTCTATTTTTAATTTTGTTTGCAAAACTAATTGCAATATTTCCACTCGCATGAGTGCCAACAGGAAAAAACACATTTTTTCCAAGCATGCGGTGGTAGCGCGCAACAACATCAGTGATAGAATAACCTCGCATATGACCTACATGCAAATATCCTGAAATTCCAGGATATGCAAATATTATAAAATATTTCTCTTTATTTTCGTCAACTTTTGGCTCAAAAACCTTTTTATTCTGCCATTTTTTTTGCCATTTTTGTTCTATATAATGAAAATCAACAGATGATTTATTAGCCATAATTTTTTATAATATAAAAAAACCCATTTAATTTTATACTTGCCCACCACTACTACTACCACTACTACTAGAACCTTTTAAAATACATTTTCCATCTTTACATTCTTCATTATTTTTACATTGAGCATTATTATTACAACTATTTATATAAATATCTCCTATTCCTGTTTTAGAACTATAAGATAATATTTTTGTTTCTTCAATACTAAATTTTAAATCTATATTAAAGGTTGTTTTTTCATTGTTATTAAGCGTCTTAACCCAAACATAAACTGGAAGTGTAATATTTGGAATAGTTGCAGATAAGCTATTATATTCATATCCAGAACTATCTATGCCAGCAGAAGTATCTCCCCCTATTTTAGAAGGGCAAGATATACCTGTTAAATTTAGATTGTAGCCTTTAATATCACTAATTTTAGTATTTTCATCTTTAAGAATATAAGTAAGATTATATTTTTTCTTACAAACATTTTGTTCGCACACAGTATCACTATCTGCCTTAAATTCTAGATGTAATGGAGCAAAATCAAAACTAGGATCAATACTTATACTATAATTACCATCTTTATTTGTTAGTGAAATACCAAAATCATTTTTAATTAAATCAATCTTTTTAAGAGAAATATAAGAAGGTAGTTCATTTTCTAAATTCATAGTTCTTATAACATACGTATAGTTATATTTAGATCCTATTTTAGCATTAGAATCTCTATTTTGGAAATTAAAGGATATATTTCTTTTATTCTTATCTAAAGATTCTCCTATACTCTTAATTACTTCATCATTTTTTATCTCTAATCCAGGAGAAGTGGCAGTAATAAACCCATACAAATTATTAAATACAACCTTTGCAGGGTAATTGTTTGTATTTTTAAACAATGATACATTGTCTTTATTCCCAACTTCAATATTTATCTTAATGTCCTGGTCGGGTTTTATTTTTAATGGATCTTCAATATAAATATTTGAAGTTAAAAAACTATCACTTATTGCTGCCATTTTTGGATTGTTAGGATTTGTAGTTGGCTTTTCTGTGGTTGGCCCTCTTTTTGCTGCTAAACAAAATTTTACATTTGGTGAAGTTTGCCTTTTTTCATTATCATCAGAAGGCTCTCTACATTCAGTATTATCTATCTTACAATCAGAAGTCTCCTTACATGTTGCTGTACAAACACCATTAAAACAAGCTTGAGCAGTAG
>PFSX01000044.1 GCA_002789275.1 Candidatus Huberarchaeum crystalense
TGCGTTCTCTATTGTATTATATGTATTATATCCTGTTTTGTATAACATTTTGTTTTTCCTTAGGGAAAGATTTTTACTTTCCCATAAAATATTTAATATATTAAACATAGTTATTCAAAAAAGATAATAACTTAAAACCTCAAATCTTGTATAAATAATATATATGATGTCTTTTATCAGAGATGATAATTGACTGAGTTTAGATATACATTTATCAATGAAGCAAATACATCTATATATACACATATAACATTTTCTAAAAAATGTTTATATAATTTACACGAAGTGTAAAATGTGCATATAAAAGTTTGTAAAACAAACTTTTCTCGTTAATTTCTGCAAAGCTGTTTGTTGGATTGTTAGGTTTATGCAACGATGAAGGGCGTGGCAAGCTGCGATAAGCTGAGAGAAGGTGCAAGCAACCTATAATTCTCAGATTCCTGAATAAGCATACTTATACTCATTGAGTATATTTCGTAAGAAAAGTCAACGCACAGAATTGAAATATCTTAGTACGTGCAGGAAAAGAAATCAAAAGAGATGCTGTAAGTAAGTAGACTGAAATCAGCACAGGGCAAACTGAATCTGAAAAGAGATGTGGTGAGACATAAGGAAAACACAAGAATAATAAACTTGTTTGGAACAACAGATGATACAGGGTGATAATCCCGTAATTATTTGCGTGTTTTTCTGTCTTAAAGAGTATATTTGGTTTGAATTCCAGATAGAATGGGGGTTATTAACCTCCAACCCTAAAAATTAGCATAAAACCGATAGCAAAAAGGTAGCGTGAGCGAAAACTGAAAAGATCTCTTGGTAGAGGGTGAAAAGTACATGAAAGCAAGCAGTGATAGTAAGTCAAAGTATGAAAGAGAATGTAAAATTCTCAATATTTTGGCGTTCGTTCTGGATAACGAGGCAAGGACTTGGTCTTAGCGGCAAGCTGAAAAGCGTAGCGAAAGCAAGTGTGAAAGTGCGTTTAGTCGTTAGGGCCTGACCTGAAGCCGGGCGATCTATTCTTGAGTAAGATGAATGGGAGTATATAACTTCCTTGAGGTCTGAAGGTATTTCTAGGGAGATGCTATAACTTAAGAATAGGAGCAAAATACCAATCGAGCTCGGCGATATCTGGGTCCATCTGAAAGATCCCATAGGATCGTTTTATTGTAGAATTATTTTTGTAGAGAAACTGATTGAGTCGCCTCGGAGAGAAATCTCTAGCACTCTGTCAAACTCCGAATAGAATAATTTGTTCAATAGAAAGGAGGCGTTCGGGATAAACTTGAACACCAAAAGTGGAACAAAACACCCTAAAGTTAAGGTCCCAAAATAGCATCTAAGTGAAAAAGATTTTATTTTTCTAAAACAGCGAGGATATAAGCTCAGAAGCAGCTATTATCTAAGGAGTGCGTAACAGCTCACTCGTCTAGAAAAATAAAATCGACAACGGGACTAAGGTGCTTACCGATACTTTAGTTCTTTTGCTGTAAAGCAATTGAAGATAGGATGGCGTGGTGATGGGGGAGAAGTTGGGTCGTAAGATCCAATAGACCTGTCACTAGTGAAAATCTTGCCGATAGTAGCAGAAATTAGCGTGAGAATCGCTAAGGTCTTAAGGGATAGGATTTCTTCCCAATGATCATCAAGGAAGAGTTAGTCGGTCTTAAGAAAAGGCATAATTTGCCGTATCAAAAAGGAAATAGGTTAATATTCCTATACTTGTGCACTACACGCGGCAACGCAAGGTGTAGTTTTGACAAATTAGGCAACCCTTTTGCAAACGCATTTGATAATACTCTGGAGAGTTGCAATAACGAGAAGGAGTAAAAAATAATGTGGCCTCGCAAGAGGTATAGGGTGCGCCAAGTTTTCTTAAAAAGAAACTGCGCAAGAATGTGCATAAACCGTACCAAAACCTTTACAGGTTCCCTGGCTGAGAATGCTAAGACCGTCGTGTTAATTTTGCAGAAGGAAATAAGCAAAATAGTTCTGTATCTTAGGTATAAAGAATGCCCTTGCTTGCGAAAGTGAGGGTCTATGTAAAAAGATCTGCTGGACTGTTTAACAAAAACACAGGTGGCTGCTAAGTAGTAATGCTTTGTATAGCCGCCGACGTCTGCCCAGTGGGAGTGTGTTAAAGCTGGTTTCAACCAGCCTAAGCCCTTCTAAACGGCGGGATTATTTTTGAGTCTCTTAAGGTAGCGAAATCCATTGTTATTTGATTGATGACATGTCTGAAGACGTAACAAGGTAGATGCTGTCTTCTGCATAAACGCGGTGAACACACTTTTTCATGTGTAAAAGCTGAAGAATTTCGATGGGACGAGAAGACCCCATGGAGCTCTGCGGCAATCTGATGTTATAAATTGTTCTTAGGTGTTTAGAATAGGAAGAAAGCTTCGAAGCAATTTCGCTAGAAATTGTAGAGCTGACAGTGTAATACTTCCCACTTAAGAACAGTTTGTTTATCCAGAAATGGAAACAGCTTTAGATGGGCCGCTCGACTGGGGCGGGAAACTGTTAAAAAGATATCAACAGTGTCCAAAGGTCAGCTTAAGAGGTTTAGAAATCCTCTGAAAAGTACAAAGGCAAAAGCTGATTTGACAGGATTCTGCATAGTAAGGAATCCTGGGACGAAAGTCCGGCTTAGAGAACGGTATGTGTATATTAATAATTGCATACCCTAACAGAAAAGCTACCCTGGGGATAATTAGGCTGTCTTGGGAGAGAGTACATATCGACCCCAAGGATTGCTGTTTCGCCTTCAACTCTGAGTTTCCTGGCAGTGCAGTAGCTGCCAAGGGTGCGGGTGCTAACCAATTAAAACTCATCGTTAGTCGGGTTCATAACGGCGCGAGCCAGTTAGGTTTCTATCTGTCGAGATTGTAGTTATCTGAGAGTAACGGAATCATAGTACGAAAGGAACAGATTCTGGACGCCAACTGTGTATTGGTCATCGAAAGGTGTTTTGCCAAGTAGCAGCGCGTTATATGAATAAGAACTGAAAGCATCTAAGTTCGAAGTCATCCTTAAAAATAGATAACTGAGATCCTTGTAAATGACGAGGTTAATAGGACACGAGTGTAAATATTGTAAGATATTAAGCTAAGTGTTACTAAGTTCTCAAATAAATTAACGAGATTTACATATGCAGTATATATAGATGTATTTGTGAAGATGAATTATTTTTACAGAATAAGTAGAGTTGACACTTTTCTTTAATTGCTATTATCTATTTTATCTAAATATGATTAAAGTT
>PFSX01000043.1 GCA_002789275.1 Candidatus Huberarchaeum crystalense
AAATCATTAAATAAACAGCAATTACAAAATCAAAATTCAAAATCATTAAATAAACAGCAATTACAAAATCAAAATTTATATTTTTTCTAAATATTATATTGTGTTTATTAAATATTTTGCGCTCAACCATATACAACTAATTACCTAATTGTTTGGGGTTTTTAATATTTTTTCTTTTATACCTTGTGCAGCAATAATACCTGTTAAAGCAGAATAAACAATTCCGCGAGAAAAACCGCTTGCATCACCTGCAACAAACAAACCAGAAGATGTTGTTTCAAACCAATTATTAATTAGATATTTTATTTCATAAAACTTAACCTCAGGAGCATACAAAAGCGTTGTGTCAGATGCAATGCCTGGCATTATCTTATCTAATTTTTTAATTGCTTCAATTATGTTTTGAACTATTCTGTGGGGTAATGCATATGAAATATCGCCAGGATAAACATCCTTGCAACTTGGCTCTACAAATGATCTGTTTATTCTGTCCCAAGTGCTTCTTCTGCCTGCGGTTAGATCTTTATATCTTTGTATCAATGGCTTCCCATTTCCAACAACATTTGCAAGATGAACAATATATTTACCATAATCTACGCTGGTTTTTGATGGTTCCATTAATTCTACGCGCACTAAAAGAGCAAGATTTGTATTTGAAGTTTTACCTTTTGACTCTGCGTGTCCATTGATAATAGAAAAGCCATCATACTGCTCTCTAACAACCAAACCGCGCGGATTTGTACAAAAAGTGCGCACCAAATCATCGTATGTCTTTGTATAACATCTAAATTTTGCATCATACATAACTTCTTCAATGTCTTTATAAACCAATTCAGGAAATTCAACACGAACACCAACATCTATATACCCAGGACTTGTTTTTATATTCAATAAATCTGCTTGATTTTTGAGCCAATGTGCGCCGCATCTTCCTGGCGCGCACAAAACATACTTGGCCATAATTATACCTTTATTTGTTTCTATTATATACCTTTCTTTAAACATTTTTATATTTTCAACACCTGTTTCAAGCATAAACTTAACATCTTTTGTTTTTAGTTTATTGTAAAATTTATTAATTATTTTTTTTAAAACATCAGTGCCAATATGCTTTTGTTTTCCATAAATAAACCCAATACCATTTATGCTTGCTTGCTTTTTTAATTCATTGATCTTAATTTTGTTTGCATTTAAAAAAGAGCGCGACACTCCAAGCTCCACAAAAAGTTCATCAACTTTTTCAATAAGTTGTAATAATTCTTCTCGAGATATGTTTATTTCTTTAAGGTCACCGCCAATATCAACATTTAGGTTTAGTTTTCCATCTGAAAACATACCTGCACCCCCAACACCAAAAACAAGATCTGTTGGTTCTTTTTTAGGATCTCTTTTTAATGGCTCTTTTCCTTTATCTATAATAAGTATTTTTAATTTTTTGGATTTTGTTGCGCACAATTCATTTGCAAGCAAAAATCCCTGCCGGCCCCCCTCTAATTATCACAATATCAAATTCATTTAATTTAGTATGACTTATCTTTTTCAGAGTTTTATTCATATATTATTTATTTAATATCATAAATTATTTTTGCTATAACTTTAAAAAATCAACTCGTTTAATTCTAATTTAAATATAACTAAACTGCATTAATTCTAATTTAAAAAATCAACTCGTTTAATTCTAATTTAAATATAACTAAATATTATTTAAATTTAAGGAGGTGCAGGCATAACACAAAGTTATGCCCCCTCTTTTTATATCTATTTTTTTTTCTTCGTATTTTTTTTTACTATTTTTTTAGTTGTCTTTTTTTTTGCCATTTTTTCCTCCATTATAGAAAAGCATTAAATGAATGTGGCTCTCCTATAATTTTTATATTTATTGTTGTTTAAAAACTCTGTATTAATAAAATTTAAATGCAGATGTGGTTGTTGGTTACAACTTATAAAAATAGATATTTTTTACACAATTTTTTTATTAATGTTTGTAATTGCGCCCGAAAAAAGCAAAAAATCACAATATTTTTTTACAAATTCTTTAATTTTTAAACTAACTTTTAAATATATTTTAATATAAAAAAACAAAATTTAAATAAAACTAAAATATGCGCAACACAAAGTTAAAACCCTTTTAATAATATTTATTATTTTTTTAATTGTTTGTTCTTTAAACAAAATCTTAAAAATCAACACTTCTTTTTTAAACAAAATCTTAAAAAATCTATGAAATCTACACTGAGCTTTTTAGGAACAGCAAGCGGAATGCCGACAAAGGCACGCGCCCATACTTGCAATCTACTTGAATATGAAAATTATTCGATTTTAATTGACTGCGGCGAAAACTGCCAACGACAATTGCTTTTATTAAAAAAAAATTACCAAAACATTAATTATATTTTGATTACTCATTGGCATATTGATCATATGTCAGGACTTCTTCCTTTGTTGTCAAGCATGGAATTAAACAAAAGAGAAAGACCACTGATTTTATTTTCACCAAAACCATATGAAAATTTTATAAAAGAACAGCTCGCTTATTTTAGCAACAAATTCAAATGGTTTCACGCAAAGGTCATTGAAGATGCTGGCTTTGTTTTTGCTAATGAAAAAATTGAAGTGCTTTGCGAAAAAGTTGAGCATAATGTGCCTAGTTTTGCATATAAAATAATATTAAAATTTCCTATAAAAGTAAATGTTGAAAAGTTAGAAAAAATAGGGTTGGCGCGCGGTCCAAAATGGAATAAATTGCAAAAAGGCTTTGATATAGAATACAAAGGAAAAAAAATAAAAGCAAAAGATGTAACTTTTCAAAAAAGGTCGTTTTCTCTTGTTTTTTCTGGAGACACAATTTCTTGCAAAAATTTAATTTCTTTTGCAAAAGAAGCAGATATTGCTGTATTTGAATCTACTTATTTGAAAGAAGATAACCGCACAGAAGATTATTATCATATGACAGCAAAAGATGCGGCAACCACAGCAAAAAAAGCAAAAGTAAAGCACTTGATTTTAACGCATTTTAGCAGCCGTCACTTAGACATCACTCTTTTTGAAAAAGAAGCAAAAACAGTTTTTAAAAATGTAGAAGTTGCAAGGGATTTGAAAAGTATTGAATTTGATTTGTAAATTACATTCAAAAGATAACAAAATAAATACTTTGCTTTGTTTTGTAATTTATATTTTTGCTATCCAAAAAATTTATGCATCCTATTAATCCAAAAATTGAAGATGTTTTGTAATTTATATTTTTGCCATCCAAAAAATTTATGCATCCTATTAATCCAAAAATTGAAGATGTTTTGTAATTTATATTTTTGCCATCCAAAAAATTTATGCATCCTATTAATCCAAAAATTGAAGAAAAAATTGAAGAAATAAAAAAAGAAATAACACACACACAAAAAAATAAAGCCACTGAAAAACATCTTGGTTTGCTAACAGGCAAAATTGCAAAATTAAGGTGCGAATTAGAGAAAAGAGCGAGCAAAAAGCTTGATAGTGAAGGATTTATGCTGAAAAAAGCAGGCGATGCAACTGTTTGTTTTGTTGGTTTTCCTTCTGTTGGAAAATCCTCGCTTTTAAATGAATTGACAAATGCAAATTCAAAAGTAGGTGATTATGATTTTACAACATTATTAGCAATCCCGGGTATGATGAAATATAATGGCGCGCAAATACAGCTAATTGACTTGCCAGGTATTATAGTAGATGCATCTACTGGAAAAGGAAAAGGAAAAAAAGTATTGAGTGCTTTACATAATGCTGATTTGGTTTTAATCTTACTTGATAAAATATCCCAGCTCCAACAAATACAAAAAGAACTTTATAATGTGGGAGTAAGAATCAATGAAAAAGCCCCGCCAATATTTTTCTTCAAAAAAGCAAGCAAAGGAGTAAATATTCTTACAGATAAATCTTTCCCTGTTGAGCGCGCAAAAGAATTTTTGCGGTCGCAAGGATGGTATAATGGTGATGTTTTGATTTGTGGGTTAGTGAGCTTTGATCAATTTACTGATGTATTTTCTAGAAATAAAGTATATGTGCCATCAATTGTTGTTTTTAATAAAGATGACTTGCTTTCTGGTAAAGAAAAATCTAAAATTAAAGCAGAAATTCAAGAAATTGTATTTATTTCAACAAAAAACAAGCAAGGCCTCGACAATCTCAAGCAAAAAATATTTGAGAAATTAGAACTTAAAAGATTGCTTTTAAAAAAGCCAAACAGTGAGATTGATTTTGAAAACCCCCTAATTTTTCAAGGAAGAACAAATGTTTTTGATGTGTGCGAGCAAATTCGCAGAGGATTTAAAGAAGAAGATATAAGATTTGCAAGGATATTTCGCAAAGATTCAAGATATAATGGACAAAAAATAGGTCTTGATTTTGAGATATTTGATAAAGATGTTTTAGAACTTCATTTTAGATATTGATTTATTTAGCTAAAATCAAGCACAAAAAAGCGCCTCTGCCGGGATTTGAACCCGGATTATTACCGTGACAGGGTAATGTCCTAACCGTTAGACTACAGAGGCATATTAATCTTACATAGTGTGTAAGTTAGATCTTTTTGAGAAACATAATTTTTTTTGTATTATTATCAACCAAAACATATTATATTTTCTTTGAGAAAACACAACACTCTTTTTTATATAAAAAGAATATGAAGGTTCCAAAAGAGATGGAGGTATATTGCCCTCATTGCAAAAAATACACTGTGCACGCTGTTAAAACACAAAAAACAAGCAAAAAGAGATCAAAATTAGGACATGCAGAACGATTGCACCAAGATCGCCTGAAAGGCTATCATGGATTTCCTGTAAAAGTTGGGGGGGGTAAGTATAAAGTAAATATACAACATACTCTTTTGCTGACATGTGCAGAATGCAAAAAATCCACACTTAAAAATTATCCTCGCCTAAAAATATTGGAGATTTCAAAAGAATGACAACTGTTGAAAAACTTTTTAAAAATCCTAACTCACGCTTTTTAGAAGTTGAGTGTAAGAATTGTCATAACAAGCAAATAATCTTCAACAAAGCAACAGCTGTTATAAAATGCAATAATTGTGGGAAGGTCTTAGCTAGACCAACAGGCGGTAAATCTGAAATATTAACAAAAATAATTAGAGTTGGAGATGAGAACAATGATTTGCATCTCTTATCTTCTGCGCAAAATTTAGAATCAACCCCTGCAATAACAAATTCTAATGCTTCAAATAGGAGCATACATAGTTTTTCCAAAAAATCTAAAATAAACCCGCTTACTAAAAAAGTGCAAATTGATGAAAAAACAACACCTACGCATAAAAAACAAAAATCAAAAAACACACAAAAACAATAAAATGGTTAATATAAATTTAGATAGCATTGCCAAAACAGCACACATAGACCTTTCTCTTGCTGAAAAAGCTAAATTTGAGAAACAATGCAATGAAATATTGAAAATGTTTGAACAAATTGAAGAAATAGATGTTGAAAATGTTGCGCCATCATTTCAACCAATTGAAGTAAAAAACATTACAAGGGAAGACATTGTTTGCAATAAAAATCACAAGCAAATTATTTTAAGTAAAGACCTTGAAGATGGTTTTTTTGTTGGTCCAAGAATTAAGTAATTTTGGATTTATAGAATTTTCGCATAACACTATATTTTCATTTGTTTGCTTTTTTTA
>PFSX01000015.1 GCA_002789275.1 Candidatus Huberarchaeum crystalense
GTTAGTTAGTGTTATTTGTGTTAGTTAGTGTTATTTGTGTTAGTTAGTGTTATTTGTGTTAGTTAGTGTCATAATATTAAAAACACAAAACACAAAACACAAATCAAAAACACAAAACACAAATCAAAATATTAAGTAAAAGTTTTAATTATACAAACTTTTTATAAACTTTTGCTACAAAAGTTTATGGCAACAACACAAACACAAAAAAGCACAAATAAGAACGCAAACCCCAAACCGTCAGGAAAAACAAACAAAATGCAAACACAAGTAGAATTAGACAAAGTAGTAATTAACATTGGAGCGGGCGGGGACATTTCAAAAATTGAGCGCGGTCAAAATATGCTGAAAAAATTAGTTGGCGGGAAATCAATAATTACAAAAGCAACAGGTGCTGCTAAAACATTTCAGGTTAAGAGTGGTGCTCCTATGGGTGTAAAGATAACTTTGCGTAAACAAAAGGCGCTTGCATTTTTAAAACTCTTTTTTACTGCTTTTGAAAATATAAAGGCTTCGTCATTTGACAAGCAAGGTAATATATCTTGCGGAACATCTGAATATTTTAGAATGAAAGATATAAAATATGATCCTTCAATTGGAACTCTTGGTTTAGAATGTATGATTTCGCTAAAAAAACCAGGTAAGCGCGTAAAGTTAAAAAAGCGCGCGCAATCTAAAGTCGGAAAAAAGCAAAGGGTTGAAAAAGAAGAGGCGATTGCGTTTATTCAAAAAGAGTTTGGCATTAAAGTAAAAGAGTAAATAAATTAAATATATTTATTTATTCATAAGTTTTTCTTACTTGTTTGTTTTTTGGTTTTTCTCTTTTTTGCTCTTTTGGCTTTAGCTTTATTTTATATTTTTTGGTTCTTCTTGGTTTTTTTCTTTTGGTTTCTTTAACTTTTGCTCTTTTGTCCTTTTTCTTTTGGTTTTTGCTTTTTTGTCTGTTTTTATCTATTTTTGTTTGTCTGTTTTAATATTTTATTTTTTCTGGTTTTTTATTTTTGGTTTTTTATACTCTTTGTAATTCTTATAGATATAGATATAATACCCAACAATAACAGCTAAAATCAGCAAAACCCACCAATACCAGCAAGCAATAAATCTAAGATTACAGCCAAGGCCAAAAAGACAGCAACTATGTTGCCCTTGATTTGTTTTGTTTGATAGAGATGTTATAATGTGATCCTCTTTTGTTGCGTTGCATTTTCCGCAGTCTGTCTCGCAGGTCAAACAGGTTTCGTTTCCTTCGCATTTCTCATCTCTACAAACAGGAATTTTTGAGTAATCTTCTAGGCTGTTTTTGTAATTTTCTTTGCAAGTGCTATCGCAAACTTTGTCTCCGCAAGTACAATTTGAGCAATTTTTGACATTGATTATTGTAGGAGTGTTATATAAATTGTGGCGGCTAAAAGTTAGTAAATGTGTTCCTATTGTTGTGTTGAAACAAAAAATTTGATTGGGTTGAATTTTGTGTGTTGTTTGGTTATCAATATTTAATGTAAAGTTTGTCATAAACGCGTCGCAACATCCTCCACAGTTTGCGTTTTCGTTTGATGGAATGATTAGGCAGATTTTTTGGTTTGCGCAGATAGGGGTTGTGAACTTGTAAAATATTCTATGGCAGTGCTGATATTTGCTTGTTTTTGGTGGAATCAAATAAAATAAGCTATAAATTTCCTTGTTTTCACAATCCCAATTGCAATAAATCTTGTTCTCAAACCTGAGTGAAAGGTCTCCATATTTTATTACTTTTAGTTTAAGGTTTATTATTTTTGATTCATTTTGTGATAAGTCAAAAGAAGTATAAGTGTGTGCTGGCGCGCCATTATCTAATTGTGCGTCTGTGGATATTAACTCAAATCCATATGCTCCAACAAACACAATAACATTTTTGGCAATATCATTTCCTTTATTTGTAATATTAATTTGATATTCAACTTCTTTTTTATATTCTATTTTATCGCTGATTTTTTTGGTGTCCAACACAAGGTGTGGCGCACTAACATTCATTATTGTTGAGTTTCTTGTGTTGAAAATCGTGTCGTCAGTTATAAAAAGAGTGGCATTGATTGTGTCATTGATTGCGTGCGGCCTGCCAATAAAAGTTATATTTAATGTTTCGTTTGGAACAATTTTTGAAATTATTGCGCTCCACTCATTTTCTACATTGCTTATATTGTTGCTGAATTTTAATGACAAAACATCTACAAAATAAATGCCATTCATAACATAATGCGCAATCACATTGTAAGCAGTTATATTTCCTGTGTTTTTTATTGTTAGGTTTCCTGTGAAATCCTGGCAAGGATAAACTTTTGATGGAATTGAAATATTTAGAATTTCAAGGACAACAGATTGCATCTTCATTGTATGGTTTGTTAAAGTGTTAAATTCCTGATAAGGTCCTGATATATAACTTAGATATGTTGCGTTGATGTGGTTTGTTAGGTTCTCTTCTGCGCGCACATATTCTCCTTGCTTATATGTTCCGCTTATGTTTGTGTCTTCATATGTCTCGTTTATGCTCGCGTTTATTGTTATAGTATAGCAAGTGTTGTTTTCTATTGATGAGATCTTCCAAATTAGGGTGCGCGTGCGGTTGTTTATTTGGGTAGTTGAATTTGGCGTAGGAGTTGCGTTTAAAAAAGTTGTTCCGTTCGCCAAAATGTCTGTTGTTGTTATATTATATGCAACACCTTTTCCTGCATTGCAAATTGAAATATTATAAGTTATATTTTGGTTGGGGTAACTTTCGCTTATACTTGTTTTTGTGATAATTATGTTAGGAAGTTCAACATTTGTTGAAATTGTATTTGTGTGGTTGTATTGGTGACCGTTTGATGGCGCGCTCCATCCTGACAAATTTGCACTGATTTGTACAGTATCGTCTTGGTTTAAAAAGGTGTTATTAGAATAAGTGTTGTTGATAAACGCCAAAACCGAGATGTTTATACAGCTTCCATTTGTCAGATTGTCAAACATATAAAGAAGCATCTGCGAGCCATCAGATAAGTTTATTTGAGAGTTTGAAATAGGGGTTGTGGTCGCGCTCCAATTTATGAAAACAACGCCAGACAGAAGCGTGGCATTGAATGAAATATTATATGTTGTTGAATTTCCATAATTGCAGAGATAAAAGGTGTAATTATTGATTGCTCCACTAGGCAAGCTATTATTTTGCTGTGTGATTGACAACAATAAATTCGGCTCGACAACAAGCAAGTCAGCGCTCGCGTTTGTTGTGTAATTTCGGCTATTTTGCGAGTTCCAGCTCATTGAAACTGCATCTGCTTTGTTCAACAAATAATCACCTATTATAACATCGCTGTTATTATCATATTTTGTCTTAACGCGTGCGCTTATTGTTATAATAATTGTTTCGCTAACATTAACATTTGAAAAGAAATATGTTAAATTTCTTCTGTCGGGCGGAGATGAAATATCAAAAGCATCTGTTGATTTTGAGGTTGAGTTACTCAAAAATTCTGTCCCGTCAGGTAGATAATCCAAAACACTAACATTGTAAGCAATTGAGTTTCCTTCATTTTTAATTGTGATTGTGTAATTGATGGGAAAACCCGGCGCTTGCTGTTGTGGATTTACTGTTTTTGAAATTGTGATATTGGGCTCCAAAATTACTATACTCGCATTTGCGTTTATTTTAAAGGTTTCATTTGTTGAATTATAATAAGTTATGTTTGCAAAATTGTAAAGTATGCTTCCTTTGTGTAGGTTTGATGCATTGTTTACAAACCCTTCAAAATTTAGATTTAAAATCCCTATACGAACATCACTGAAATTGCAATAAACCGTGTTGTTGTTTATTATCTTGCAATTTGACACACAACTCGCAGCAGTGCTATTTAAATAAGTAAAGGTGCAATTTTCGATGGCTGTTATATTAAAATTAGTTGAATTGTCAAACAAAGTTAGATTTTTTACACCACCTCTCGTTGTGTTTGTAATTATAGTCCATTCGAGTGGTTGGCCAAGCGAAGCATTTATTTGGTTTGTGTATTTGTAAAATGTTGGAGGAGCAATGATAATTCCTCTTTGCACGAGTGAGTAATTAGAATTTGCGTCAGTTGAATATTCGCGCGCAGTTCCATTATACTCATCTGCTTTTGTTTGATTTGTCGAATAATATATTATATTTAACTGGTTTGCTCCAATATTATCGCCAGCAACAATAAATTTATTATCACGGTAGGTTTCATTAACTTTAAAGGCAAGCCAAAAATTTACTGTTTCATTTACATTTATTTTTGAAATATTTTGAATTATTATTGTAGTATTTACAAAAAGAGGTATAATCTCAGAAGAGTTATAAATAAGTCCATCTGGAATATAATCAATTATTGTAATATTCCACGCAGTTGAAGAGCCGTTGTTTTTCAATGAAATTGTATAATTTATTATATCATCGATGCTGACAGGTGTGTCAGATGTGCGTGTTTTGTTTGCGACAATGTTTGGCTCTAAGACTGTAAATGTTGTTGAAGTCTCATTTACTGTTTCTGCTCCTTGGTTTGTAGAATTGAAAAATTCATTTGCTTCAGGGCCAGATGAGTAGTAAGAAGTATTTATCCTATTTTTAAGTTGCGTGCTGTTTGTATTGGTGCTGATATTTTCAACAAATGTAGAGTGGTTCATAATTATTGTAATTGGCGCAGAAATGTTACCCAAACTCGATTTACACTGCCATAAAAGAGATTCTGTTGTCTCATTCAGAACAGAACAGTTGAGTGTTGAATCATTGCAGAAGTAATTGCTGTTTGTTGTGTTTGTATATTTGCAAGTCGCGCTTCCATTAATATAGTGCAATCTGCTCTCTAAATAGTCATTAATTGTTATATTTTCAATTGTGCCGCATTTTATTTCTGTTGTAATTATATAATCCTGTTTTTCTCCGATACTAAGATTTGAATATTTTCTTTCTTTGATTATAAACGGGGCATTGGCGCCGATTATAGTTGAGTTAGTGGTCTGATTGATTGTTGTGGCATAATTGCAATTAGCGCAGCTTCCATTTACAAAAGTCGTAGAATTATACGCTACGGGACAGGTAGGTTTTGCTTTTACTTGCGCGCTCCAAGTTTTACCTGCCAAAAGATCTATTGTCCAATTTATTGTTCTGTTGATTTCATTTATTTCTCCAGATACATTTGTCCAAAGATCGCTAAATCCTTCTGCTAAACTATGCAAAATCGTCAGATTATAAGCAGGCCCTCCATTGTTTGTTACTTTGATTGTCCATGTTCGATTTTCGCCAAAATTAACTGTCTGGGATGTGTTGGCAACTTCTAAATTTATAGATGGGTTTGTATAATTAATATTAGTGGTTTTTGCATCTGAAAATTCTTCTGAACAAGAATCAAAATAAGTTAAATTTACACTAACATTTCCGCTCGCTGCTGCGATGCATTGTTCTGATGAATTGAATGCGCGCACAGACACTATGATTTGCATATTTGTATTATTTGTTTGGCTGCTTCCATTCCAAAGTATATATTGGTTATTTATTTGCTCAAAATCGACTTGCGTTGAATTTCCAACTACCCACCACAAGTTTGCATATTTTAAATCATTTCCAAGTGTTGTGCTAATATTCCAATTGTGCGCTGGCAGAACATTGGTGTTTATGTTGAAAGTTATGTTTTTTTCTTCGCAAGGTCCGATTTCTGGCGCGCTTATGCTTGCAATTCTCATAATTGGTTGTGTGTCTAAATCAGATGTTGTTGAAGCGCATCCAATTGTGCAATTGCAATTGCCAGAATAACAGCCCCAACAAACAGTGGCATTGTTTTTTGTAGTTAAATTACAGCCTGTTATGTTAGCAGTAATGTTTATGCTTATTTGACTGTGGTTTGCTAATGTGTTAAGCGCGCACCAAAATAAATCATCAGATGTTCCTGACCCTCCAGTTGTTCCGTTCATAGATTCGCAGTTTGTGCTGTCAAAAAGTGTGTTAATTGGCAGAAGGTCTGTAATATTTATGCCGTACGCATCTGCGTTGCCAGTATTTTTTACAGTTATATTCCATATTATTTGAGATTTGTTTTCTTTTGCAATCCACAGCGGAGTTTTTGTAATTGAAATCTCAGGGTCTAAAACAACAAATGTTGGCGAGTATTTTTCAAGAGTTGTACCAGTAGAGCCCTCTGCAAACTGGCAAACAGTTTGATATGTTATTTTTGCTTTTGATTGACTTTGACTTGGCGAACAACAAGAAGTGGCATTGTATTTAAAAAAAGGCTGAACTGTTTCATCTTTTTTTATTTTATCAATAACAAAAGTGATCGAACCGTCAGGATTATAAGTAATAGGGGAAACCACACTTTCGTTGATCGTCACTTGTGTAACATTAAATCCTACAAAAGGTAAATAATTTATTGTAACATTATACAAACTTGTTTCTCCTTTCATTTCTATAGATAGGTTTGATGTGAAATTTGGATCGCTCAGGTTAGTAATGCAAAGCGTTACAGAATCCATCTCACTAACAGATACTTGAGTTATAGGTGTCTTAATTATTGCATAACTGCTTGCGCTACTGTTTGAACATTCAACATCAAAGCATCCAACTTTAACATCTGCAAAAAGAGACATATTGCTGCATTTGGTAACAGTTGCGTTTGCATTGAATTTCGCCAAGCTTGACGGCTCAATTTTATCAATTGAAAATGTTGCGTATTTGCTCGTGTTTTCTATCAAAGATATATTAGAACCAATAGGCGCAGACCAATTTGAATATTCCATTCCCTCATCAAAAGTTATATTTACGATCGCATTGTATGCTGCGCCAGGCCCTAGGTTTTTCACAATAATTTCATAAGTAGCTATATCTTCGCTTACAATATCTGGTTTTCTGTCAAAAGTTATCGAAAGCAATGGTTTTGTTAGAACAAGAGATTGCGAGGTGCTGACAGAGTGTTCGCAGCCGCATTCTGAGCAATTATTATCTGTTCCTTCACTTGTATCATTCAATTTGCAATAACCTGTTTTGCATCCATCATTCCAGTTTATCCAAGAAGCTATAGAATTTGCTGAATTGCATTTTGGAGTTGCATTAAGTGTTAAAGTTGAGTCAGAATAAAAAAATGTGTCGTTTCCGTCTGATAGCGCGCTAAGATTATATTTTAAAATGCAATCCCCTGTGCTACAATTAATTTCAGGATCAGCAATAAAACTTTGCGTGTTATTTATATAAGGTCCATTATCAATCATATATTCATCTGTTTGGGTTGTCTTTCCTTTTAATGTTAAGTTTGAACTTCCGGCAGTATAATTCCAATTACTAATATTTACATACCATATAAGGTCGTGCGCTCCGCCGAGTATGTTCCATTCATCGAGATATAAAGATATTGGAACTTGGGAACAAGTATCGTGCATCATAGGCATATTTAATTCCATATGTGGATGTGCTTTAAATATTTTTACTTCAAGATTTTTATGCGCGCCATTTCTTTCACAAGGCGATTCGTGGCATACATTCCCCCCACTTCCGTCAGTTTCGCTGCGAATTATTGACTCAAAAATATAGCGAGTATAAATATCAAGCACATCCCACTTTCCAACAGTTATATTATATGTTGCATTTATTGGGTGCGAAGAGTTAAGAATGCAGCCAGACCTATTTGTAGCATTTTCAGGTAATCCAGATATTACTGTAAAATTTGTTAAATTCCAATTTGCGCAAACAACATTACCTCCAATATCTGAATAATAATCTGGTTCTTTTGAAAATGAAACATTTATTGTTTGCAGTGAACTTGAAACATTAACTTGAACAGCG
This sequence comes from Candidatus Huberarchaeum crystalense, assembly GCA_002789275.1. Classification (GTDB taxonomy): domain Archaea; phylum Huberarchaeota; class Huberarchaeia; order Huberarchaeales; family Huberarchaeaceae; genus Huberarchaeum; species Huberarchaeum crystalense. The sequence continues at coordinate 7,799 of PFSX01000015.1, forward strand.
CAGGTAAATCTAGCTGTTGTGTCGTGATAGTGAAAATTGTTTTTCATAAAGCACTCACTCCAAGTTAGATCTGTGTAAGACGCAGAGATATTGGTTGTGTAGGCGCTAGCAGTTATATTATAATCATGGCAAGATTCTTGGCGTTGTGGGCTTATTATTTTATTCATTCCAAATCCGCCAGGGCAAGTGGTTTTGCTGGTTTTGCTTTGTGTTGTGTACCGCCAGGTTTGGGGGGCAATAGAGCAATAATCACATCCTGCAAGCGAAATATTTACATTATTTTTTACAGCTAAACCACGGCATCTGCAGGAATTGTTCACATGTAAAGTAAAGGTTATATTTTTAATAGAATTTGCAGGAATATTGCTTATATTCCATTTTAATTTTAGAGTTGTGTTTGTTTCCTCGCTGCTTATGAAAACCGCGTCGCTATTATTACTGTAATTTGTCACAACTTTAAAGCAAGACCCATTGCCGCAAGCGCAGGCAGGAAATGTCAAAGTGTCTTCAACTTCAACATTTTTGCTTGTTGTGTTTGTGTTTTCAGAACCAAAATTTTTAACAGTAATTGTAAAATTATTTAAATTATTTCCAACCGCCAAATCAATCGGGCCTGTCTTTGTTACGCGCACATCTGGAAAAGTCGCAGAATCTCCGACAGCAGAAAAGACCTGTGTGTTATCTTTATCGCACTTATCTTTGAATTTTTTGTATAATATAATAAATGCTTTGAGTTCTTCCCAAGACCTTTGGCAGCTTCCATTATAATATAAGGTTATATTTATTGTTGCGTTTGGTTGAAGTGGCGATGAAAAATTTATTATAGTTATGCTATTCTCTTCTTGCTTTGCATCAAAATTTGGTGTTGAAGATATATTATTGTAAATATAGTTCCACATGCCATTAAACTGCAATGATATATTTTTAGCATCTTCGTCGCCAATATTTTTAACTTGTAAGGTTAAATTTCCTTCATGGCAGCCTTTTGGTGCATTTTTGTCTAAAATAGTTGTTTCAAGTTTTGGTGATTTTAGTATGACTGTTGCGCTTCCTTTGCCTTCATGCTCTTCGATTCTACACCCATCATCGCAACCATATGAACTCATTCCTTCAATTATTAGTTTTTCTGGCTCGCAGCTCGCGATCGTCATATTATAATTCATTTGTAAAATTTCATTAGAAGCAAGTGCTGCAAAGATACAGGAATAATTTTGGTCTGTTTTATTGCAATTAGCGTTAGATATCGCGCTAAGCTCTTCAAACCCCACGCTGTTTGTTATATTTAGCCAAACATTACTCGCATTTCCTTGCTCCTCATTTTTTAATGTTACCCTCCATGTTAATATATCTCCAACTGTTGCTTTTGGTGTTTGCGTTGGCACAATTGACTGTCCATTCACAGCAACTGCCTCAATTTTTAATGTCAATGACGGCGTAAAAATGTTTTGTCCCCGTGTTGCTGTTTTTGTATAATTATTAAAATTGCCTTCTTTGTCTTCTGCATAATATGAAAAATTTGCGTAATGCATACCTGCTGCACTACAATTTGTTTTTAGGTTTAATATGATGTTTAGTGTGGAACTGTGGCTTAAATTAGTTGTGTTGAAAATAAGGATGTTGTCATTTGTTGCGTTTTCGAGCGCGCTAGTGTTGCCGCTCACAAACCATTCGAGCAAAGAAGTATTTGCAGGTAGAGTATAATTAATTGTTAAGTTATATAAATAATCGCCTGCATTGTTTGTGGTTATAATTGAAAGGTTTGATTCGTTGCAGATGTTTGTATCGGGTGCATTGATGTAGAATGTTACGCTGGTTATTGGAGAGTTTGCGAACGAGCTAACAAGAGTTGATCCTATGAAAAATAACATAAATATCACAACAAAAATAAGCATTTTGCTTTGAATAAACTGATTTTTTAAAATTTCTTTTTTAAATAAAGCCATATATTGATTTAGATAACTAACCATCTCTTGGTTTGATAACAAAAAACAACGCTCTTTATTTTAACAATGTATAAATATTAATAATAATATTATGGTATTAGAAATTTCAGATAATGAATTTGACAAAACAATCGAAGAGAACAACATAGTCATTGTTGACTTTTGGGCGCCATGGTGCGGGCCCTGTCAGATGATGGCTCCTATTTTTGAAGAACTTTCAAAAAAGCATGAGGATTGGACTTTTGTAAAATTAAATGTAGATGAAAATAATGAAAAACCAAGTCAATATAGTGTTAGCGGAATACCTACTTTTATTATATTTAAAGGCGGCGAGACAGTTAAGCGAATTGTTGGCGCGCGCCCTCTTGAAAGCATTGAGCGCGAAATTGAAGATGTTGTTGAATAAACCCACAAAAATTATAAAAATAATTCAATTTCATATAAAGTATTGCTGATAAATCTACAAAAATCATATGTTAGAAATATTAACTGAAAATATCTTACAAAAAATATTATATAAAGTATTGCTGATAAATCTACAAAAATCATATGTTAGAAATATTAACTGAAAAATATAGGCCGTCAAAAGTTAAAGATGTTGTGGGACAGCCAGAGATCACTTTACGTTTGGCTGCATTTATAAAAGCTAAAAACATCCCTCACTGCTTGTTTGCAGGACCACCGGGCGTTGGAAAAACGAGCGCTGCAATTGCAATGGCAAAAGAATTATTTGGACAAGAGTGGAAAGCAAATTACATAGAAATGAACGCATCTGACGAGCGCGGAATTGATATTGTTCGCGATAAAATTAAAGAATTCGCAAAAACCGCACCACTTAATACAGAATACAAAATAATTTGCTTAGATGAAGCAGATGCTTTAACAAAAGACGCACAACATGCTTTGCGACGAACAATGGAAACATTTTCAAAAACCTGCCGCTTTATCTTAATATGCAACTACTCTTCGCGCATCATAGACCCTATTCAATCCCGATGCGCAATTTTTCGATTTAAAAATGTTGATGCAGCAGACATAGCTAAAAAAATAAAGGACATCACAGAAAAAGAACAAATTAAATGCGAAGAAGGTGCTATTGAAGAAATCGCAAAAGTCGCAGAAGGAGATTTAAGACAAGCAATTAATATTCTTCAAATAGCGTCGCCAGATGTTAAAATAAAAGAAGTTTATGAAATATTGGGCAGAGCCCAATCAAATCAAATCCTAGAATTATTATTCTTGTGTTTAAATAATGAGTTTATAAATGCGCGCAAAAAGTTGCGCGACTTCTTGTTTAATCAAGGTATAGAGAGCCATTTTATTCTTAAAGAAATAAGCCACCAAATTGCTGAAAATACAGAACTAAGACTTGACGATGTTGAGCGCGCAAAAATATTGTCTTTAATAGGTGATGCAGAATTTAGGGTAAATGAAGGCGCAGATTCACTTATACAAATTACTGCATTATTAGCAAATATTGCAGCACTTAGCAGCCATAAATAAATATTGTCAAAATTGTGTTTGTTAAGAGATTTATAATTTTCGCAATATTTAAACTTTTAGCTCAGTAACCTTTTGATTTTCAAATATAGCAAACCTTTACTACAAAAAGCACACTTTACTTTATAGAATCTTTATTCAAATTACGTACAAACATTAAAACAAAAACAAGAGTAAATAAATTATTTTCTTACTTTTCGTTCTACGCCAACTTTCTTAACATTTGCTTTCCAAACTTTGCTTCCAAGCCATTTAGGAGCACCACTAGGAACTGAAATTTGTTTTCTGTTTCCTTTAAATGTATGTACTCTAATTACATTGTCTTGCAATCTTTTTCTTTCTCTTAGATCTATGTTTGTGCTTCCTCTTGCAGCAGCTTTTAATGCAGCAGCTCGTGGTGATTTGTTGTGAAATATAACATTTGTATCTTTGCCTTTGTTGTCAAGAAGAACATAATATTTCTTCTGACTACTTGTTGCTTTTTTTGCCATTTTTTCCCCCCTTTGAAAAAATAAAAATACATTAACTTTTAAGGTTAATATTATTTCCTATTCTTTGTTTTGTGTATTTGAAAAGGTTGCAAAATTTTTTAGAAACTTTACATTTTCCTTTTAACACTTTGCTCGCGCAAAATGCAGACATACTTTACTTAGTAAAGTATATAAAACCGTTGTATGTAACGATTTTACATAAAAAGTTCGCTCTGGAACTTTTCATATCATAATGTGTATAGGTAAGTTGATTTAAAAAGAAAAGTGATTTATATGCCTCTATTTAGTATATAAATGTAAAAACATTTGTCTCTTTTAAAATATCTTTTGTTAAATATACTCTTGTGCAAAATACGCAAAAGTTGTTTCAACAACTATTATATTTATGTTAAAATATCTTATGGTATTAACTCAAAAAATTAAAACATTACAAACAAGGATTTTGTAATGGCTAAACAAACGAAAATAAAACTTACAAGTACGAGCATTGACGAGTTAAATAATGTTATATCTCTCATAAAAGAGGTTATTGACCGCACAGGCGCTAACGTTAGAGGACCTGTTCCTTTACCTACAAAAATCTTGCGGGTTTCACCAAGAAAAAGTCCTTGTGGTGAAGGAGTAAGCACTTATCACAAATTTCAAATGCGTATTCATCGCAGAATTTATATTTTTGACACATTAAATGATCGCGCGCTTCAGCAAATTACGCGCCTCCCTATTCCAACAACAGTAAAAGTTGAATTGTTTATGTAATTAGGTTAGGTGTACTAAATTTAGTCAACTAAACAATAAGCAAACAATATTTCAAAAAATTTATGGTTTTATGTGAAATAGATTATTTTACATAACATCTTACACACAAACTTTTATATATTGCGGGGATGGCGGAACGGCAACGCGCACGCCTGGAAAGCGTGTGTTCGTGAGGACTTGCAGGTTCGAATCCTGCTTCCCGCATTTAAGGGGCATTGTTGTGCGTTTTGCATAACTTGCACCTGCTCCTCGTATTTTACTGCTCGCGTGGGGTAATGGATAACCTGGGAGCTTGCGGAGCTTCTGATCCGGGTTCAAATCCCGGCGTGAGCACTATAAAATTTATGCCCTAGTAGCTCAGTTGGTAGAGCGGCTGACTTGTAATCAGCAGGCCGGGAGTCCAACTCTCCCCTAGGGCTTTTATCAAACAGCTATGTGTAATATTAGTTAGTGCGCGCCTTAACCAAATTTTTATAAATTTCAACATTTAATAAATAAAATATGAAAATAGAAAAGAAAACTTGGCCAGAATATTTCCAGAAAATTATTGGAGGTGTTAAAACTTATGAGTTGCGTCTTGCCAACTTTGAATGTAAGCCCAAAGATGTTTTGGTTTTGAAAGAATGGGACCCTAAAACAAAAGAATATACTGGCAGAGTTATTGAGAAAACTGTAATTTATGTTGACAAGACCAAAGGTCATATTTTTTGGCCAAAAAAAGATATTGAAAAATATGGATTCCAAATAATTTCTTTCAAATAAGTAGCACGCCCACATGTTGTATTATTTGTTGCTTTTCACTCTCTCGTTCGCCTTGCAGGATGACTATATAAATGACTATATAATATATCTTAAATAAAATTTCTTGCAGAAATTTTTCAAATGCTCAGCCATGTCGCGCATTTTATTTAATTTAATATTATGAATTTAAAC
>PFSX01000052.1 GCA_002789275.1 Candidatus Huberarchaeum crystalense
AATTATAATTTAATTTTAACTTTTATTTATAATTTTTATTTATATTTGCATATTTTGGTCTCATCTAGGTGTTTAACATTTTTAAGTTTTGTGCGAAGTTTTTCCTGTGTTTTTTCAACTTCTTTTTCTGCTTTTTTAATTATTTCGCTTACTTTATTGTGCAAATCCTCATAATGCTTTGCTGAAAAATTGAATTTATTTGCCTCTTTCTCTATTTTTTTATAATCTTGAAAAAGCTCTTCAATTGTTGCGATATCTTGTTCTGAAAACAAAGTTATGTTTTTCTTCATATTTTTTAATATTTGTGGGGTATCCTTAGGCAATCCAGGATAAATATTTTTAGAAAGAATGACTGCTTGCACTGCTTTGATCATTGCCCAATATAGCGCGTCAATTGCTTCTTTAATTTTGTGCTGACTCATTTCCATAAATCCTTTTCCTACATAAAACATGTTTATAATTCCTTCTTCTGAAGGTATAATTTCTCCGCGCAACAAGAGTTCTTTAAAAGGTACAAAGAAACCTGTTTCATAAATTGCAATGCCTGAACGCAAAACATTTATAACAACAGGATCTGTGTTTTTTACTCCTTTCCAAAATTCAGTTAGCCCAACAACATTTGAGTGAATTGGTCGCTGTGTTTTTGTCTCAACAAGCACTTCTGCTTTGTATTTTTCAACACCAAGATCAAAAGAGCTTTTTATAGATGAGGTAAATGGAATGTTTATGTCATTTACAATAATCAACACATCAATATCACTATCAGCAGTGTGTTTGTCTGTAGTAAATGACCCAAAAAGAATGACTGCTTGAACAAAATTATGATATGATTCTACTAATTTTTCTGCGAATTTATGAATAACAATCCCTTCTTTTATTCTAAGAACTTCGCTTGACACAGGTGATTGAGGCACACTAAACTCTAAATTTTCTTTTTTTGGTCTTTTAGTTTCCTTTTTTTTAACTATATTTTCAACCTTTTCAATCATATAATATTTATTATAGTATTTATAATTATAATTTATACAAAAATAAATATAACTTTGTGAATATTTTATTTTGTGTTTTGCTTTGTTAGCATAAAAAATACATTGCTTAAACCTTGTGAAAAAAAGGTGAATATTTTATTTTGTGTTTTGCTTTGTTAGCATAAAAAATACATTGCTTAAACCTTGGAGAAAAAGTGAATATTTTATTTTGCAAAAATACTTCTTTAACTATTGGTTTTAATAAACTATTCTAAAACATAGTATTTGAAAATTCTTTTGATTAATTTTTAATATTTTTTACAACTTCTGTAAAAGACAACATTTTTTCATCCTTTGAATCCAAATTTCTAAGAGTATATTTGTTTTCTCTCAACTCTTTTTCTCCAACAATTAGTGCAAACGGAATCTGCTCTTTATTAGCATAGTCAAGCGCGCCTTTGAGTGATTTCTCAAACTCAATAATACATTTTATTCCTTCTTTTCGCAGCAAGGTTGCGATCTCTAAGCATTTTTTCTGGGTGTTGATAGAAATTATTAAAATTTTTGGAATTTTATCCTTGCTATTGATAAATATTTTTAAGCCCTTTTCTTTTAATGCTGTGAAAATTACATCTAATCCGAAAGTTAGTCCTGTTGCTGGGTATTCTCTTTCACTTTGCAAAAATTTGCTTATCATTTTATCCCATCTACCGCCAGCAGAAATTGAACTCTTGATTTTAGAATTCTTTAAAAAAACCTCGCACACAAAGCCAGTATAATAACCAAGTCCGCGCGCCAAAGTTGGAGTGAAAATAATATCCTTATTTATGCCAAAATAAGAACAATATTTAAAGAAATTTTGAAGATCTTCAAGCCCTTTCTGAGCTAAAGTATTATTTAATTTTTCTTTGAAAAAAATCAGTTTATCTTTGTTTGTCTGTTTTGTATTTGCAGTTTTAAGCAATAAAAATAAGGTATTAACCACATTTTCTGAAATTTCTTTTTCAAACAATTCTTTTTTAACATATTCCTCGCCAAACTTCTCAAGTTTGTCCAAAGAAAGAGCAACACCTGCAAACTTTTCAGACCCAACCCCACAAAATTCAAACAATCCAAAAAGAAAGTTTTTGTCGCTAATTTGAACAAAAATAGGCAAGCACAGTTCATCAAAAACACTAAAAATTAAAGATATAAGTTCAGCGTCTGCTATTACTGATTTTATCCCAACAACATCAACATCACACTGTGTAAATTCTCTAAGTCGCCCTGGTTTTATTGGTCCGTCTCTAAAAACTTTTCCTATTTCATATCTTTTGAAAGGCAGTCTAAGGTTAGGATTTAAGCCAAAAAGTTTTGCGAGTTTAAATGTTAATTCATATCTTAAGCATAATTCGCGCGCGCCTTGATCTTTAAGGTTATATATCTCTTTTAGAATTTCTTCGCCACCCGCGTATTTGTTTGCCGCAACGTTGTAGTATTCTAAAATGCTTGTTTCAATTGGCTTAAACCCATAAATTTTGAAATTCTTTTTTAGAATATCTATAATCTTTTCCCTAACTATTTGCTCTTCTGGCAAGTACTCAGGAGTTCCTTTAAGTTGTTGTAATCGCTGATTTTTTTCAAAACTTTGAGTTGTACAAAAATCATTATTTTCACTCTTTTCCATTTTTAACCTCTTGTGAAAAATGTTTTGAAAAACTATTTTTCCCGATCTTGTTTTTTTCTCTGAAAGGACTATTTTTCCCATTTTCTCTTTTTTCTTTAAGGGCAAACGGCGAGAATTGAACTCGCTTCACAAGAGCCACAATCTTGTATGTTACCAATACACTACGTCTGCCACTATTTAATGATTTGAACTCCATTAATGTTTTTTTAATATTTCTGCGAATGAAATTGAATACAATACTTATAATTATAGATTTAAAAATTTCAGAAATAAACTTAAAAAATGTTTTATTGATGAACACAGCCAGCAGTTATCCTGCTAGCGTTCTCCGAACTTAATAAAATTGTTGCTATCATAATATATTTAGCAAATAGTTTAAAAAGAACAAACAAAAATCAAAACTTAGATTTATTTACCACAAACAAGACTGTGTATGTCAATAGTATAACCATAGCCTGCAAACACATTCATTATCGTTGCACTTAAAAATACAAGAACTACCAGAAGAATAATTCCAACTATAAGTCCTTGAAAAAAGCTTGACATGTCGTCTGGCATTTTAAATATTTCTTCAATACCCACAATATATTTAGTAAGGGGTTTAAAAAGCTAATAAAATTTTTAATATAAATAATAACAAAAAAATAAAAATATGTATCTTAATTTAAAAGACAACTAACAACAACTAACTTCAACACTTGTTTTTTTAATAAAAGTGCGCAAACCTTTTTATATAATTGCTTGTTTTTACAAACAAATCTGCCAAAAGACAGCTGGTTTGTTTGATTTTATATCCAAGTATAAAGAACTTGTTTCAAGCATAAACACCTTTCACCATTAAAATAGCTAACAGTAGCTAGTAAAAGATTATGTGTTGATTTTATTATTTCTGATTTTCATAATTCTTATAATAATTTTTATAAACATAATAACCAACACCTAACATCAAAATTAGAAGAAGCCACCAATACCCGCAGAAAATGAATTTGCCAAAGTTAAAGCCAAATAATTCACAGGGTTGCGGTAGAGGAATTGTTTTAATAATATTAATTTGAGCAGAAGCAACATCATAGTCATCTTTTGTTGCTGTGATTTTGTGATAATTTAAATCAGCAATAAATGTTGCTTTTCCATTTTTATCTGTTGTTTTTGTTTGATTTCCATAAATGACCTTTGCGTTTTCTATTGCTTGGTTATCATTGTCTGTGATTATTATTGAAAATATCTTGCCTTGTTCTGTGTCTTGAGGAGCAGAAATTTTAAGCTTATTGGAAGGAGAAGGCTTGCAGTCAATTGGGCAGGTTTTGTAATTTTCTCTGCAACCGGTGTCGCAAACTTTATCTCCACAAAAGCAAGATTTATTTTGTTGTTGTTTTTGACATATATTAACAAAAAAGCTTGTGTTTTCAACATAAGTGGCAGATGCCAGCATTAGTTTGTGCGAGCTGTCTGTTGTTGCAAAGCAGAATGTTTTGTTTTCAGGAACAACACCTAATTCTTGATCATCTAAATAAACTTTAAGATTGTATTTATAGGTTATAAAACAAATTTGTTGGTTAGAGCAAAGTTCTGTTGTAAAGTTTCTAAAGAAAACA
>PFSX01000029.1 GCA_002789275.1 Candidatus Huberarchaeum crystalense
TCTAACTTTTCTTGTGCTTGTTGTATTGTGCGCTCCAAAACTTCTTTTATCTTTTTTCCATCTTCTATGCGGTGCTCATATCCAACAAGAACATCTGCGCGCTTTTTCTTAATCATAACATCTCCAATAATTTGAAAGACCTCGTCATCAGTCAATTTTTTAAGTTCTTCATAAATTTCTGTAAAAACCACAATGCGTTGCTCAATTTCTTGCAGTTGATGACTGCATTGGTAAGCTGTTTGTTGGTTTAGTGCTATTTCTTGTTCAACTTTATTTTCAGGAGAGTCTTGTTTGTTAGGAGTTTTTTCTACCATATTATTTATATAATAATATTATATTTTACAATAATGAAAAATAAAAAACCAAAATAACTTTTAAAATCACATTTAATAAAAAAACTATGAAATTATTGTCTTTTAATCCAAAAATTCAAGAAGTCAAACTTCAGCCAGACAATTATGAAGATCTTGCTTTGCTTTGTCGGATTTTGTGCAAAGGAGATATTTTGGTTGGAAAGGCTCGGAGGAAAATTGAAATAAGTGAAGAAGGTGAAAGACCGCGCGCAAAAATTGAAATTTTCAATGCTACTATTCAAATTAACAGCATTAAATTTCAAGAGAGTAGTGTGCTTCATGCTTCTGGAATTTTACAGGACGGAAAGCAAAAAGGTAAATTCCAATCAATATCTGTTGATGTTGGTTGTTCTTATTTTATAAAAAAAAGGCAATGGCAGGCATGGGAAATTGATAAAATTAAACAACATGAAAAAGCAACAAAGCCACTGGTTTTTATAGGAGTTGAGCAAGATGAGATTAATTTTTTTGTAATGGGGCGCGAAATAAAACACTTGGCTAAAATTAATTACAATGCTATTGCAAAGGACTTTGGGCAAACAACAAGCAAATGGGACACTGTAAAATTTTTTAAAGAAATTCAAGATCTAAACCAACAATTTAATTTTGAGTCAGTCGTGGTTTTTGGGCCTGGATTTTGGAAAGAAATAGTGGCAAAAAGTTTAGAAGATAAAAAACTTCATCTAAAAATTTTTATAGAAGGATCATCAAGCGGCGACGAACATGGACTTTTTGAAATTATGCGGCAAGGAAGAATAAACAAAATAGAAAAAAATCAACAACAAGCAAAAGAATTTGAACTTTGGGAAACTTTTTTAGGATGTGTCGGACGCAATGAAAAGGTCACTTATGGTTTGGAGAATCTAAAAAAAGCAATAGAAATAGGTGCTGTTGAAAATTTGCTTATAAGTCAGACATTTTTAAGAGATAAAATTATTGTAGATTTAATACAAGATGCAGAAAAAAAGCACGCAAAAATCTTCATTATTTCACACTCATTTGTAAGGACACAACTTGATGGTTTTGGCGGGGTCGCAGCATTTTTAAGATGGAATTTATATTCATAAATTTACCAAAAAAAATATGAAAATATTCGCAGATCTACATATTCATAGCAAACATTCGCGCGCATGTTCAACTTCAATGGATATTGAGCATATTGCAAAATACTCTAAAATCAAAGGCCTAAATCTTGTTGGAACAGGTGATTTTACTCATCCTATTTGGATAAAAGAACTAAAAGAAAAACTTATTGATTTAGGAAAGGGTATTTTTCAGGATAAAATATATAATCAAAATTTTGTGCTTCAAACAGAAATATCTTTAGTATATACTCAAAATAAAAAAGGCAGGAGAGTTCATCTTGTTGTTCTTGCGCCAAGTTTTGAAATTGTTGATAAAATCACAAATTACTTGCTAAAAAGAGGAAGAATTGATTATGATGGCCGCCCAATTTTTAACATTTCTTGCAGAGATTTTACAAAAGACATATTAGAAATTTCAAACAATATTGAAATTATTCCTGCGCATATATGGACGCCTTGGTTTGGTTTGTTCGGCTCAAAATCTGGCTTTGATTCTGTTAAAGAGTGTTTTGGTGATCAAGCAGACCACATCCATAGCCTTGAAACAGGATTGTCAGCAGATCCTGAAATGTTTTGGCGAGTTAGTTCTTTGGATAAATATACAATATTGTCAAGTTCTGATTGTCATAGTTTTTGGCCATGGAGAATCGGAAGAGAAGCAACAATTTTTGAATTTGATAAGATAACATATGAAAATTTAATAAATGCAATAAGAACAAAAAAAGGTTACATAGGAACTATTGAAGTTGATCCTGCTTATGGAAAATATCATTTTGATGGGCACAGAAATTGCAATATATCTTACTCTCCTGAAGAAAGCAAAAAACACAACAAACTTTGTCCTGTTTGTGGAAAACCACTAATAATAGGGGTGTTGGCGCGCGTTGAAGTGTTGGCTGACAGATTAGAAAAATATAAATTAACGGGTGCAGCAGAATACAAAAGGCTAATTCCTTTGATTGAACTTTTAAGTTTTGCGCGCAAAAAAGGTATAACAAGCAAAAATATTCAAACCGAATATTTTGATACTGTCAGCAAATTCAACAATGAGTTTGAAATTTTATTAAATGTTTCAGAAAAAGATTTAAAATTAGTTTTTGACGAGCAAGTTGTTGAGTTAATTTTAAAAAATAGGATAGGAAAAATTGAGGTTGTACCAGGATATGATGGGGTTTATGGAGTGATAAAACCAGATAATAGCAACACTATAAATAAAAAGAATATTGAAAATAAAAAAGTTTTTTCCAAATATCAAAAACAAAGAACTTTAGAATAAATAAACAACAGCATATTTTTAGCACAGGATTATTTATAATATATGTAATACTTGTACTGAAAAATTATACAAATTAAAATAATTCAAATCACAAAATTATACAAATTAAAATAATTCAAATCACAAAATTATACAAATTAAAATAATTCAAATCACAAAAAAATATGGTGTCTTTATTTAAAGAAAGTATTGTGTATGCTGCGTACTTTTTAGGTCTGCTTGCACCCTTTTTTTTATTGCCTATAGGTATAGCAGTTTATTTTGGTGAACGCCTCGCAGCAGTTGGTTTTTTTCTTGTTTTTTTAATTTTAGTTGGGTTTTGGTATTTTTTGCGAAAAAGTGTTTCTGTTAAAGATTTTAGCAAAAGAACATATTTGCTTGTTTTGTTTTTAGTATTTCCAATAGGAGCTATGGTTTGCTCAATACCATTTTTATTCGAAGGATTTGGATTTTTTGCATCTATTTTTGATGCTATGAGTGGTTGGACAACAACAGGAGTAACTTTACATAGTGGAGAAATCAGCCAGAGTTTGTTGTTTTTTCGGAGTTTTTTAGAGTGGGTTGGGGGTATGGGTTTTATATTTTTTGCATTTCTTATTTTAAAATCACCTTTTCAGCAAGATGAGCATAAAGTGTATATTGATAAAATTAAAAATATTCGAGGGATTTCTATAAAATCATTTACTCAAAAAATTTTTGGTGTTTATGTTATACTTACTGGGGCGTGCTTTCTTTTACTTTTAATGTCAGGAATGACATGGTTTGATGCAATTAATTTAGCGATGGTCACACTTTCAACAGGTGGATTTTTTTGGTATTCTTCTTTTTCAGATATTCAAAAAATAATTTTAATTATTTTTATGTTGCTTGGAGCATCTTGCTTTGTTCTGTTTTTGATACGAAAAAATTTTATAAAATCTTTGTTAAATAATATTGAATTTAAGGTTATGGTTGTTGTAATTTTTGTAGGGGGTTGTATTTTTGCAATAGATTCAGATATTATTTCTTCTGTTTTTTTGGCAACATCTGCGTTGTCAGGAACAGGAATTATTACAAACAATATAGATCTTACTCAAATATCTCCATTTGCTATTTTGTTACTTTTTGGCTTTATGATTACAGGGGGAAGTTATTCTTCAACAACTGGCGGGCTAAAAATATGGAGAATTATTATTTTATTTAAGACAATTTACGCAGAAATCAAAAAGTATTTGTTGCCTGAAAATGCTGTTATTCCTGTTATTTTTGAACACAATGTAATTGATAAAAAAGAAATACATAATGTGTTTGTGTATATTAGTATTTTTTTTATGGTTTTGTTTGGTTCAGCAGTAATTTTTTTAGTTTTTGGAGGATTAAATTTTTTTGATTCTTTATTTACAGCAGCAGCTTTTTTGTCAAACGCCGGAATTATGATTATAGATATAACTTCTTTGTCGTTTGTGTCTCAATTGTTGTGTTTCTTTTTAATGTGGATGGGCAGAATTGAAATTTTGGGCTTTTTAGTTTTTGTTAGCAGTGTGCTTTATGTAATAAAAGAGCGCGCCAATTACTAAGAATATTCTTTATAAGTATAAAAATATTATGAAAATCCTCATTTATGGAGCAGGGAAAATTGCGCGCACAATTATGGAGAAAATTCATAATGCCAAATTTATTGTTGTTGAAAATGATGATATAAAATCTCAAAAAATAGCATCTTTGTTTCCAAACGCAAAAGTATTTAGTGGAGATTGCATTAACTCGCAAGTAACTCACAATGCAGGATTAGATAGTGCAGATGTTGTAATTGCTGCAACAGATGACGATAGTATAAATATTGCTGCAGCAGTGTATGCGCGCCGATTTGTTCAAAATGTGATTGCTGTTATTCAAAAAGAAGAATTTTCAGAGGTTCTTAAGCAAATAGGTATTCTCCCTTTGCAACCAAATGAAACAGCAGGTAAAACATGTGTTTTTTATTTAAAATACCCTTTAATTTATGATTTGATTCATATTGATGATGTTGGTTATAGAATGATAGAAATAAATATTGATGATGAGTTTAAACCACTAAAATTAAAGGACTTGCCAGATAAAGTGGGATTGGTTGCTGCAATATATAGAAACAAAACCTTTATTAAACTTAATGAAAACACAGATATTAAAAATAATGATTGTGTGCTAGTTATTTTTGATATGAAAGATTGTTGTGAAGAAGTGTACAAATTTTGGAAGTTTGAGGATTAGTTAATGTTTTGGTGTTGTGTTTAAAAGTTTGGGGATTAGTTAATGTTTTGGTGTTGTGTTTAAAAGTTTGGGGATCGGATTTTCCAAAAAAAGGTGTTTTTATATTCTTTATACAATAATATATGGTAATTAAAATTACCTTTCACTTAAATAATCAAATATCCTTTGGAAGATTTGGAGATTTTCTGAGGAAAATATTTGATTTACCTTAAATTAATATTATGGGCAAACCAAAACTTAAAAAAGGAATCACAAAAAAAATGAGAGCGCGCGTACCGCACGGATTATGTATTAGTCACAAAAAAGTTGGCGGTAAACCTAAAGGTTCGCGCGTATAAAAAGAAATAATATTGGTATTAAAAACAGTATATTTCTAAGGAGAAAAAAATAATGGCAAAAATAGCAACAAATACAAAATACATGATTGAAGCATCAATTGAAATTAAAGGCATAATTGAAGAAAAAGACATTGCAGGAGCAATTTTTGGTCAAACAGAAGGTCTTGTCGAGACAAATTTGCGCGAACTTCAAAATCAAGGAAAAGTAGGAAGAATTGAAATTGAATTAAAAAAACAAGACAATGGAACATCTCGTGGCGCAATAAATATACCTACGAATTTAACCCAAGAAGAAACAGCAATAATTGCAGCATCAATTGAAACAATTGAAAAAGTTGGACCTTGCGAAGCAAAAGTGCACATATCTGCTATCACAGATGTTCGCATTGAAAAGCAACAAATAATAAAAAGTCGCGCACTAGATCTTCTTTCCAAAATGCGAAGCGAAAGTTTAAACACGCGAGAGTTTATTCAAGATATAAAAGACGAAATAAAAGTGCAAAAAGCAGTTAAGTTTTTAGGAACAACAGCAGGACCAGATGTTGAAAAAAACAAAGATATAATTATAGTAGAAGGACGAGCAGATGTCCTTGCTTTGTTGCGCGCAGGTGTGAATAACTCAATCGCAATCGAAGGATCTAAAATTAAGCAAGAAGTTATTGACTTTGCAGATGGAAAGAATATTACTCTTTTTGTTGATGGAGACAAAGGTGGAGAGATTATTGCCCGAACAATTTCGCAAAAAATCAAAATATCTTTTTTTGCAAAAGCACCTGACGGAAAAGAAGTAGAAGAACTATCTCCTAAAGACATCTTACTATCTTTGCAAAAAAAACACGGGCATCGACCAGAAGCAAGTGTTTTTGATAAACAGCATTCATTAAAAAAATATAATAATAATCTAAATTTGAGGTCTGCTTTTAAATCAAAGATTGTTGGCCCAGTTAAATCAAATACAAATCCTATTTTGAAAAAATATCTTCAAGAATTAGCAGGCACGCAAGCAATTTATTTGTTGGACTATAGAAATGCTGTGATGGCGCGCGTTCCGCAAACAGATATAAATGAAGCGGTTTCACATTTTGGAAAAAAAATTAACTCTGTTCTTATTGATGGAAAAATCACACCAAAAATAGTAAAAATATTGCAAGGTTTGGAAAAAAATATAATTTTAGTTGGAACTGAAAAGGCAAGCAATTTAAAACAACCGGAAAATATTTTAATCTTCACAGAAAATGAAATATAAAACTAACAATTTAATAGAAAAATATCTAATAAAAAATGAAACTAATGTAAATCTGCGAGAAAAATATCTAATAAAAACAGCTGAAACATTAAGGGGTTTTGTTAACAAAGAGCTATTAATAATTCAAGCGCTTGTTAGTGCGCGCGACTTAGAAAACCATATAAATGAACAAGTAATGCACCTGATTGAATGGATGAGTTTTTTTGTTCCTGAATTAAAGTATCAAACCCCTGACAATTTTAAGTTTGTAGATCTTAGTGGAAAATTGTGTAGTGAAGCAATGAAAATAGAAGATATAACAAAACAAACAGTTGGAGGAAATATTGATATAAAAGACAAGCAAACAATCTTGACTTTTTCTGAACTTATATTAAAAGGCAAGCTGGTGCAAGACAATCTTATGACTTATAGTTATGTTGAGCTTAGAAAAATGATGCCTGCTTCTGTGGCATTGGTTGGTGAAGAAGTTGTTGGTGAACTTTTATTAAAGGCAGGCTCATTTAAAAAATTAGCAAAATTACCTGCAAGCACAATTCAATTGTTGGGCTCAGAAAAAGCATTTTTTAGATTTTTAAAAACAAAACAACGCTCTCCAAAATATGGAGTAATCTACAACACAGCGCAGGTTTCAAATGCTCAGGATAAAGACAAAGGAAAAGTCGCGCGCACTTTGGCAAATAAGTTGGCAATTGCAATTAGAAAAGATTATTTTGGTAAGTAAGCTAAAACAAAGGCCATATAAAAAATATATGTTTAACTTCTTACGCAATTTGCTCTCAAAACTATTCGGTTCTCGAAAAGAGTTGAAATTAGGATTTTATGGCCCTCCAAATGCAGGAAAAACAACACTCGCTAATCGAATTGCAAAAGATTTTGCAGGTGTTGAAATGGGGGTTGTTTCAAATATTGCTCATGAAACAAGAAAAGTTACAGAAAAACAACACATTATTATTCAGCACAAGGGAAAAAAAATGACTTTTGCTATTGTTGATACTCCGGGCATTGCCACAAAAATTGACTATGATGATTTTATTAAATCTGGACTGAAAAAAAACGAAGCAAAAAAAAGAGCAGAAGAAGCTACTAGAGGAGTAATTGAAGCGATTGAATGGTTGGACAAAATTAATATAGTTGTTGTTGTTTTAGATGCTACTCAAAGTCCAATGACGCAGGTTAATATTACTTTGATTGGTAATATTATAGCTCGAAAAATTCCTGTTGTAATCGCAGCAAATAAAACTGACTTAAAGGGTTCAAATATAAAGGAAATAGAGGTTGCATTTCCACAATATTCTATAGTGCCAATATCTGCAAAAGAGGGCAAAAATCTTGACAAATTATATCAAAAAATATTTGAGGTCTCAAAATGAAAGACAATCAACTAAAAATTGTATTTTTGCCAACAAACAAATTATATGACAAAGGAGAGACAGACATATTTAAAAAAATAATTAGTGAAGTACAACAAGGCAATATTGTGCTTGTTGAGAAAAATATATCTCCTTTATTTGAAGGCCAACTAATTAAAGAAACAATGAAAAATGTAAGCGACACGTTTGAAGGAATTGAGTTTATTAGATTAGATATAAGTGAAAAAAATAAAAGCACTTTAGAATCAATAAAGACAATGTTGTCTAAATTTTTGGTAGGTGAGCGCGCTCTCACTCTCATCGGACCTTCATCAATTATAAAGAATATTAAACGCGATCCAAATACCATAGGTATGTATATAAATTTTAAATAAAAACGCGAAAATATTTATTAGTTGGACAAAAAATATATGGAAATATGTTATTCTTGTGGTGCTTCTGAAATATATGAAGATGGTCTGTGCAAAAAATGTTTTGTTAAAAGAAATCCGCTGTTGCTCCAAATAAAGCCACAAAAGATTGTGTTTTGCAGATTATGTGGAGAGATAAAATATCGCATGAAAACATTTCATCTCCCAAAAGATAATATCAAATTTTTGTCTGAACTTAAAAAAAGTATAAAAGCAAATAAAAATATATATGAGTCAGTTAAATTAGAATTTAATCTTGATAATTTAATCCAAAACCAAGTTGTAGATGTTGTTGCGAGTTCAAAAGATATTGTTCAAAAACAAGTAATTGTCTTTATTATTAGCAATTCACTGTGTCAAATTTGCCGAAAAAAAGGCTCTGAATTTTATTCTGTGCTTATACAATTGCGCGGGTTTGACGAAGAGACAATAAACTCTACATTAAAAAACTACAACCAATACATATTCAAAATTGAAAAAGAAAAAAAAGGAGCAAATTTATTTTTTATAGACAGCAAAAAAGCAGAAAAATACATAGCTTTATTTATTGAATACCACAAGTCAAAGAACGCGCCAATAAATATTAAAACAAGCAAGAAAAATGATGGAATAGATCAAAGCGGCAAAAAGAGATACAAAACAACAGTGCTTCTACAAAGAAAAGTTTGAAGATAAAAGTGCAATATAAAAAGAAGTAGAATAAAGATAGCAGAATTTGGAGATAAAAGTGCAATATAAAAAGAAGTAGAATAAAGATAGCAGAATTTGAAAACAAATCTTACATTTTACAAAAAGATATATGATATATGATACCTACAAAATCGCTAAAATTGTTGAGTTAAGTACAGGTGAAAAGATCTTTGACAATGAAGCAGGATTTTTGAAATATATAGAAACAGAAGAAGGACCTGTTGCGCGCGCAGGAATTGTTGGAACTGTTTTAGAAACACGAGTCAATAGCGAAAAAAATAGTGGATCTATTACTTTAGATGACACATCAGGAATTATTCGAGTTCAAACTTTTGGTGAAGGTATTGCAAAAATCGAAGAAGTAAAGCAAGGTGACCTTGTTATTGTTTTTGGCAGCGTGCGCGAATATGAAAACAATATTAATTTACTTTTGCAAATTTTAAGAAAAATATCTAAGGAAGAACTGCAAGAACGAAAAGCATATATTGATTTTTTAAAAGAACATTGGCGAAAAATGAGTGAGCAAATTGCTTCGGATTTTACTGTTTTTGAAGGAAGTTTAGATGATTTTACAAAAATTATTGCTAAAAAATATCGACTGAGCTCAAACGAAGCAGAATCAATGGTTAAAGAAATAAAAGCAAAAAAATTACAGCAAAACGAAACTGCAAAAAAAGTGCAAGACAATGCTGACGAACAAATATTGTTGCAAGCAATACCTAAATGTGACCAAGAAAGAAGAGGGGCTACCACTGATGATTTGGCTGCTTTTACTGGGTTTTCAAAAGAAAAAGTTGAAGAAATAATCAAATATGCAATTGACGAAGGCGATATTTATGAGCCATCGCCAGGCAGATTTAAAATTTTATAAGCTGTTTGTTGCCTAAAAATTGAAACAACAAATATATCAAATCTCACAGAAAGCAAATTACTTAAAATTAAATAACAAAAACATATGGCTGTTGAACTAAGTATAACGCAAATAGGACTGATTATTTTAACAATACTTGGGGGCATATTAATACTTTATTATGTTGGGTCTTGGTTTGCGACCATTATTTCTGGAGAAAAACTTATTGAAGTATTTTTGCTCTTTATTGATGGGTTTGTTCAACTCGGACAAAAACTAGGGGGCCTTGTTGGGTGGATAGGTCAGGTTTTTAAATAAAATTATAAAAAAGCAAGTAAAACACAAATAATATTTTAATAAATTCCTTAACTTAATAAAGAGCAAATCACAAATAATAATATTATGGCAATAATAGATTATGGTGAAATAGCGAGCCTTTTGTTAATATTTGGATTTGCACCTTTTGTGCTTGTGGGTTTATATTTTTATTTTTATTTTGATAAGTTAAATAAAAATCATCTGCAAGACGCATAATTGCGACAAAAAATTTATGGGTACTATAAACAAAAAAGAAAAATTAGAGCCAATTTCAGAAATTCATCTTGGTCGCAAAACAGCTAATAACCTTGTTGATGATTATTTTGCAGCTGGCGGATTTTCAAGCCGCGACATTGCAACAGCAACAGATATTTTAGAAAAAATGCTAAAAGATGTAAAATGCACTAAAATTCTTTCTCTTCCATCCTCGATTGTTGCAACAGGTCAGCGTGGATTAATTGCAGATGCTTTGAAAAATAAGTGGTTTGACGCAGTAATCGCAACAACAGGACTTCCTTCGCATGATTTGATTCGCGTGTGGGGGGCGCACTATTATTACGGCGATTTTTTAATGGATGAACATAATCTTGGTAAAAATGGAATATATAGGTTGGGAAATATCTTAATAAAATCTGAAAATTATGGTGTGTTTTTAGAAGATCGTATGAAGCCAATTTTAGAAAAATTATACAATGTTGGAAAAAAAGTGTTTGCTCCTTATGAAATTATTTGGGAGTTCGGGCGCGAAATCGCAGAAGATAAAAAAATTACCCCCCAACTTAAAGAAGAATCAATCCTTTACTGGTCTTGGAAAAATAAAATTCCTATTTTTGTGCCGGGCATTACAGATGGTGCTTTTGGCTCACAGCTTTTTTTCTTTTCACAAACACATTTTGGTTTTGAAATTTCTGTTTTTAAAGATGAAGAAAAACTATATAAATTAGTTTTTGACGCGAAAAGGTTGGGTGCCTTAATAATTGGCGGGGGAATAAGCAAACATCACACAATTTGGTGGGCACAATTCAACAAAGGTCTAAAATATGCTGTTTATATTACTTCAGCACCAGAGCAAGATGGGAGTTTAAGCGGAGCAAGAACGCGCGAGGCAATTAGTTGGGGAAAAATAAGCCAAAATGCGCGCCACATAACAGTGCAAAGCGATGCCACAATTGTTTTGCCGATTATTTTTAATGCTGTTTGGGAGCGACAAAACTAACAAAATACACATTTGTTTTTCTGTTGTTCTTAAATTTAGTGTAGAAATTATCTAAATATTTTCTATATATATTATGTCAAAAATTTCGCAAAAAGAAATACTTATAAAAAACTCTGTTCAAAAAATAAATTTAAAGGGGGTGGTGATTCGAAATAAGCGTGATTTGACTATTTTTTATACACCAGGAATAGCAGAAATATGCAAGCAAATTGCAAAAAACCCAGAAAATGTTTATAAATACACATCAAAACAAAACATGGTTGCGATTGTGACAGATGGAACGCGCATTTTAGGACTTGGAAAAATTGGACCTTTTGCAGGAATGCCTGTAATGGAAAGCAAGGCCTTGCTTTTCAAGAAATTCGCAGACATTACTGCGGTTCCTATTTGCTTAGCCACAACAGACAAAGAAGAAATTATAAAAACAATCAAAGCAATTGAGCCGTCTTTTGGTGCTATCAATCTTGAAGACATTGAAAGTCCAAAATGCTTAGAAATCGAAGAAAAACTAAGTGTATCTCTAAATATTCCTATTTTTCATGACGACCAGTATGGAACAGCAATTATTGTATTAGCAGGGCTTATCAACGGATTAAAAGTTACGAAAAAAGATAAAAACGCAAAAATCTGTATTAATGGATGTGGTGCTGCTGGTGTTGGAATTGTAAAATTGCTGCTCGCCTATGGATTTAAAAACATTGTTGTCGCTGACTCAAAAGGGCTTATTTACAACGGTCGCCAAAATCTTAATTCAATCAAACAAAAAATAGCTCAAATTACAAATCCAAATAAAGAAAAGGGCAATCATATTAAAGCATCTCTTAGTGGTGCTGATATTTTCATAGGAGTAAGCGGAATCCCAAACTCAATTACACCAGAAAATATAAAAAAGATGGGTAAAAACGCAATAGTATTTGCTTTGACAAACCCGCAACAAGACATTTCATTTGAATATATTAAAAATTGCAAAAATGTCTTAATTTATGCTTCTGGCCGCAGTGATTTACCAAATCAAATTAACAATGCTGTTGTGTTTCCTGGCTTTATGAAATTCCTTTTGAAAAACCACATCAAAAACATAACAACCAAAATGATGATTCAAGCAGCAGAAACAATCGCAAAATGCGTCAAAAACCCTACAAAAAACAAAATTGTGCCAAGTGCTTTTAGTAATGTAGCAAAAAAAATAACTGAAATAAAAGCATAGCAAAAAATAAAGATTGCATTTTATAATCCTTCTGTGCTGCAAGGTGTTCCTATTATTGCTTGTTGTTGCTTCACTTCATCTACTTTAACAACAACATAATTTTGCGACGCCAAGTTTTGTGACTGGTTCATAACTTTAAAGATTTTTTTCTTACACTCATCAAACCCCCCACTACAAGGATTAATAGTTACATCTAACCCTGCGCAATAACCTTCTTCCTCTTCATCACCTTCTTCCTCTCCACCACCTTCTTCACAATATTTACCCCCTATATCGCATTCAATTGCTGTAGAAGGATTATTCACAAATGGCGCGCTAATAGAAATAGTGCCTGAACCTGTTAAATTTGAAAATGCTGTATTAGCATTAGAATAACTAATACTTCCTGCTTGTGGATTTTCTAAATTGCCTGTATCCCATCTTTTAAAAGTCACGGTTTGACAAGACACACTATCTACACAATCTACTTTTGCAGGTGTAGGGGGTTCTATAGTAGAAACACTATAAGTAAAATTATATTTTTCTTTTGCACTCTTTTCTGTTTCTTTATTAGCAGTACACAAATATTTTTGTTCAATCCTTCCAGGCAGACCCTTTTCATCTCCTGCAATATAAGTTTTAATTGCAGTATAATTTTCAAAATGATTGCTGCTTACATCATCTCCTGCTAAAACACAAGTATAACACTTTTGGTTATCTCCAATACCTTCACAATCCCACTTTATAATTATTGTTGTTGTTAGATCTGTAAATATTTCAACCCCTGCTGTATCCTTATTATAAAGAACAAATACTTTTTTGTCAACAGTTCCATCTTTTACTTCTTCTTTTTTGTTTATCGCAATTTTCTTTACAACAAGTTCATCTTCATTTGTTTCTTTACAGTTAATTTCAACATACGGCCGGCCTGTACCTGTTTTACCAGATCCTGTTCCACCATAAAGTTTTAATAGTTTTCTAACTATACCCCCATCTGTTGTATAGTCGCAGTAAAAATCACCATCTTTTTTTTTAATATTTAGTAATTTAGCTCTATCTTCAAATTTAACATCTTTACCAGTTTGTTTTATTAAATTGCAGGAAACAGATAATTTACAATAATCTGATTCTGGGTTTTTTATACAATCTGCTAAGTTAATTTCAGTTGTGTTTATGCAGTTCCCACCAAATAATTCATTTGTTTCTATATTAACGCAGTCCATACCTTCTTCTTCAGTATTAAGAACCCCTTTGCAAGCGTATTTTTTTTCAGATAGTTCTACCTGTGCTATATAATCATCACTACAATAACAATTAATATTATATGCCATTGGATCTAAAAGCATGCTTACATACTTTTTACAGTCTTCATCTTTTCCAATAGCCGAATCTAAGTTTTTTTCAAAGTTTTGCTCAATAAAAACATTTTGGTGCGCCATATAAGCAGAATATCCTGCTGCGCAAGCATCATGCGTTATTGCCTTTTTCGGAGGTTCGCATCCTGAAACTGCACTTACTATTGTATTAAATATATCAAAATCTGATTGAAATTTTACTATGTCTGCTTGTAATTTTTCTCCTGATACTTCTACATTACACGAATGAAAAGATAAATTTACAACAGTTCCACAATCATATGCTGCGTATTTGTAAAGCTCACTTCCTACACCCATTCGCACAACCCCTCCTGCTCCATATCCTGGTAAAAGGACTTTTCTTAATTTATAAGGATGAAGGTCTTTTCCTGTAAGTAAAACCCCCTCGTGCTTAAATATACCTGCCTCTCTAAATCCTCTGTCTTCAATCCTAAAAAGCAATTCTTTTTTTCCTCCTTTTACAGTATAACCATTTATTGCCTTTCCATAAAGACCTTTGCCGAGCAAAGCATCTCCTCTTAATTGTATACCTAATGCTTCCATCCCTTTTACAAATGTTGTGGGTTTGTTTAAGTTATAAACCACCTCTCTACCTCCTCCGCCCTCAAGAGATATATGCAACATATTCCCCTCATTCCCCTCTAATCTTGCTCCTTCTCTTCCTTTTACAATTTCTGTAAATACCTTGCTATTGGTTATAGTTTTAAGTTCCCTCCCTTGTTTAAAATAATGTAATCCTTTTGCTTCTGCTTTTGCTATGTTTGATTTTAATCCAGATATAATATATTTATTTATAATTATTTCATTTATTAGTTTTTGTGTTGCTGGAACCTTTCCAACAGCAGAAGTAGCCCCACCTTTGATGAATTTAGGAGTTAATTTTCCTATAACAGCAGATCCTCCGCGCGCAACAACACTCGCTGATTTTGTAATAACACTTATATGTAATATCTTCCCTATAAATTTTGCTCCAACGATTACTGGCTTAGCAACCCAACTAATAGGAACAAACCACATAGCAAGACTAATACCAACCATTGCAGGATCACAAGTCCAACTACCATCTTCAATTTTGCCAAGCATAATTGTTGCTGAATCAGAGGAAATGGGCGCGCAATAATCACCCCGAGGAAGCTTGTCTTGGTAAAATATCGCGCAAACTGACGTTGTTCCATCATCTTTACTCATTCCAATATACACCTCACTTACTGTGTTTGGAAAATTGTATTGCTTATTCTGGGGTGGAAGCCCTGCAGCATAACTACTGTGATGAAAACTACTGATGTCTGCTGCTAAATTATCTATTTTTTGAACAGCCACTATACCTTTCCAAAATATTAAAAAATTTGGCAGTACAACAATAATAAGAAACAATGCCAACATAAATAATACTAATTTAAAAATACCTTCTATTGAAAAATCTAACCCTCCTTTCTTGTTTAGCATATATTGTTTAGTATATTAAACTCCTCATAATGCTTTATTATAAAATATTGTTTTACAAATATTTTATGGGGTTTGATTTGTTCAAAAAAGAAGAAAAAAAAGAAGACGAAAATATTGCTTTATTTAGCAGACAAATTTCTGATGTGTCGCGGCGTTTGATGCTCTTAGAATCGCGCATAAAAGCCATAAGCGACAAGCAAAACGAATTAAGCAAAACTATATTTGAGCAAACTAATTCGCTTGAAAAACAGCTCGCTGTCTTAACTGAACAAGCAAAATCAAATAGATCAAAAACAAATATACTTGAGCAAAAACAAAATTATTTAGAAAAGTATCTTCATATTTTAGCGCCAAAAACTGATATGATGGTGCTGCGCGCAAAAATAAATCTACTCAATCCAATGTATTTAATAAGCAAAGAAGAAATTAAAATGATGATAAATGAAAAGATAGCAAACCAAGAGAAAATAGACGCACATCAGCAAACAAAGAGCGAATAGCCAACAAAACAATGAGCAACAAATCAAAAGCTTTGACAATTTTATAAATAAAAACTATCTCAAAAACAACAATTATTAAACCAATAAATAA